>JAZSBC010000175.1:0-4754 GCA_045602245.1 Acutalibacteraceae bacterium
GTTTTTGACGGTTCTTTAAGCGTATGTATGTTTTTCAAAGCTGAAACAAAACAGTCTTGCGTTAAGGCTTCCGCCTCGTATGAATCGCAGGTAATTTCCAAAAGAATGGAATATATAAGCGGAGAAAACTCGTTATATAACTCTTCAAAAGCCTTCATGTCGCCCTGTTGAGCTTTTACCGCAAGCTCGGCAACAACCGACTCCTTCAATCCGCTTCATTCCTTTCTTTAAACAGATAATATATACATTATACCAATAAATATTCCTTTTTCAACAAAAAACGTCAATTTGCAACTTATTAATTTTCTGTAAATAATTGAAAAATCGTGCAACTTTTTTTCGTTTTATTCGTCGGGGTTCGAAAAACAAAAAAATAAAAAAATCAGAAATTTTTTCAAAAAATCCGAAACCTTTTTGTTTTTGCCTCGTCTTAATTGACAGGAAGGCAAAAAGCGGCACGTTTTCACAAAAGCCGACAGGCTTTGAGAATGACACAAGGTGCGGCGCCGACGGCTTTATATTTTGAAGCACAGATAACGCCTCAAGGTCTGCTTGCCTTCTTGTTACCGTGCCTGCACGGGCGTTTGCTTTTGCAGGCACAACAAATATTTTTTCAAATTCAATGAACCGATTCCGTTTTTCGCTCGTCTAACGGGTGAAAGGAGGCAGAACAATATCGGTTCAATTAAAAACAGAGTGAATCTTGACGGTATTCATTCGCTTGATATTTCAGTTAACGAAGAAAAGAAAACCGTTATCACCGAGCTGATAACTCTTGACGGTGAGCCTGTGATGATTTATGCGGAAAAATTTGACAAGCCCTGTGACTATCTGAAAAAAGGCATACGCAAAGGAATCGAATATCTCAACGGCACTTATCCGCCAAAGCCGCACACGCAAACCAAGTTTAACGGCGGTCAGAAAATGATTTGAATTTATTAAGTATATAAAAAGGAGATGCAAAATGGAAATCAGTAAAGAAAAAATTGCCGCTCTCGTTACAGAAATTCAGAACGGCAACAACTGCGCATTCAACGAGCTCTACAAGCTGACAAGCGAGCGAGCATATTACGTTGCGCTTGAGTTTGTCAAAAAAGACGAGGATGCGCAGGACATCCTTCAGGAAAGCTACGTGAAAGCGCTTTCAAAAATCGGTGAGCTTGACAAACCCGAAAGCTTTCAGAGCTGGCTCAATCAGATTGTCGCCAACAAGAGCAAGGATTTTCTCAAAAAGAAAAAGCCGATGCTCTTTGAAGCGGAAGAAAACGAAGTTTTTGAGGTTCTGCCCGATGAAGATCTGAGCTTCCGCCCCGAAAGCAGTCTTGACCAGAACGAGCTTCAGCGAACGGTTATGGAGGTTCTTGACGAGCTGAACGAAGAAAAGCGCGCCTGTGTTCTGATGATGTATTTTGAAGAACTGAGCGTGAGTGAAATTGCGCAGACGCTTGAAATCCCCGAAGGCACGGTCAAAACCAGACTGTTTGCGGCAAGAAAAGATCTTAAAGAAAAATTCGCCAAAAGAGGAATCACATCCGCCTACAGCGTTGCTCCCATCGGCGTTGTTCTCTGGGCAATGCGCAAATCCTGCATCACGGCAGGCGCGGCGTTTGCAGAAAGCTCAGGCTCCGCAACCGTTCTCACAGGCATCACCGCATCAACCGCTGCTTCGGCAGCCGCAACATCCGCAACAGCAGCAGCCGCAGGCACAGCAACCGCAAAAGCCGCAGGCGGCATAGGCGCAAAAATTGCGGCAATGTCTCTTGCAAAAAAAGTTGTTGCAGGCATAGCAGCCGTTGCCGTTATCGGCGGCACAACGGCAGGCATTGTCACCGTTACCAGAAACGCAGAAAACAAAGCAGACGAAAACAATGCACCTGCAAACAATGTCGTTGAATCCGTAACAGAAAACGAATATGCAGACGGTTATTACACAGACGGATATTACACCTATACCCTTGACGGCAACAAAAATGCAACAATTGTGGATTGCGACCCGTCACTGAGCGGCGATGTTATTATTCCTTCCGAGCTTGACGGTCACAAAGTTGCCGCAATCGGTTGTATAAAAAAGGAAAATTTCCAAGAACTCCCCGAAAATGTTTATGTTTATAACAACAAAGAAACCGTAGAAATATTTGAACATTTAAATGCTAATAACGGAGCCTTCTCAAAATGCATCGGAATAACAAGCATTACCGTGCCCGAAGGCATTGAAAAAATTGAGCTCGGAGCGTTCACAGGCTGTCTTAACCTGAAAAGGTTTGACGTTGACGGCAACAACCCCAACTATTCAAGTGACGAAAACGGTGTGCTTTTCAGCAAAGATAAAAAAACGCTTGTCAGCTACCCTACTGCAAGTGCTTTATCGGCTTACACCGTCCCCGACAGCGTAACCGAAATTGAACCGCTCGCTTTCTCAAACTGTAAAAACATACAGAATATAAAGCTTTCTTCCGCTATGAAAGAAATAAACCCTTTGAGCTTTATGTATTGCACATTCGGCACGGTAATCCTGCCGGAAGGAATTGAAAAAATAAACAGTTGCGGGTTCTTAATTTGTAATTACGATAAGATATATCTTCCGAAAAGCCTGACTGTTGTCTACCCTGTAAGTATCTTAAGCTATACACCTGTGCCCGATGCAGGCACGAGAGTCCCTGTTCAACCTGAAATAGACATGAACGCTCAGATGTTTTATGCAGGAAACGATGACGAGTTCCGAAGTATATCTTTTATTGAAACAAATGAGCAGGGCGAAGAGGTTATTGAGAACGTAAGCAGCGACGGAATCATTCTCAACACCCCCGCACCGTTTTAAACAAATTTAAAATAATTTCAGATTTTATCAAAAAACAGTGAACCGAAACAAAAAACGGTTCGTCTAACGGATGAAAGCGGTTGAAAACCGCAAAAATAAAGGGAGGTTCATATAATGAACGCAACAAATATTCTTAATAAGGTAAAAGATTTTCTCAAACCCCGATTCGCACTTATCATCGCAGCAATCCTTCTTTTCATCTCAATTTTTATGCCGCTTATGACACCTTCAAAAGAAGTCAGAAGCCAGATCAAAGACTCCATTGAATATGCAGAAGATATTGGCAGCGAAAAACTCGAAGACGCTTACAAAGTGCTTCTCAAGCCCAGCTCAGCAAAGCTTTTTTCAACCTTTGCCGTTAAAGCGCTGACCGAAAAACTGATTTTATCAGAAACCTATGTATACCTTGGCATTGCAGCAGGTGTTCCGATTATTTTCATAGTTCTTATCGCAGTTCTCTCATTCTTCAAAAAGAACATACCCGTCATCATTTTATCGGTTATCAATTTCATCGTTATGCTTGTGCGCAATTCTCTTTTCAGCGAAACGGTTATCAGCTCCAACAAGTTTGAATGGGCAATCGGCAACGGCTTTATGTTCTTTGCAACCGTTCTTGTTGTTGCCGCCGCAATCTGGTGCATCATCGAAAAGAAAAAGTCCGCCGCAGCAAAATAAGTTTTAACAGCTTTTCATCCCCTGCTCTCTCTTCACCTGTGCTGAATCAAGAACGTACATCTCCTTTTGATTGAAGGGAGAGCAGGAAAACAATAACAAAAAAGTGAAAGAGGTATAACCATGAATAACGTTTCAAAAAAGTCGCTCCGCAGCGCACTGGCAATCGTTCTCTGCGTTGTAACAGTTCTTCTCAGCCTTTGCTCCTGCTCATCGGATAAAAAGGATGCAAAAGAAGCCGAAGGCAACAACGCCGCCGCTGAAACAGTCGGCAACGGCAAAGCGCTCAGGCTTGAAGATTACGTAAAAGTTACATATTCGGCAATGGATGCAACCGTTGAAAACCTTTACAGCGGTTACGCAAAGCCCGTTATTGAAGTTGATTACGATAAGCTCGGCGAAGACATCGGCATAAAGGGCTATAAGAATTATCACATTGAAGTTGAAGGTCACGACAAAAAGCGTGTTGATTCCTATTTTGAAGGCAGCGATCACGTCAGCGCCATAAACTATTTTAAGATTGATTTCAAAGATTATTATGAATACGTTGCAAACGGAGACGTCATTACCGTTGAACTTTCAGTCAAGTCAAATTCATATACACTTGAAGAAACCGTTTCCGCTATGAACATTTCAATTGAAAAAGAGCTGAACATCACCGTTGAAGGTCTTAAGCAGGCAAAAGAGCTTGACTTTATGGGCGAAATTGAAAAATATGTCGTTTATACTGGCGCAAACGGCAACGGCAAAGCAAAAATGGATTTCAGTTCCGTCACAGAACCTTTTGTGGTTGACGGCGTATTCTATCTCAAACCCGAAAACAAATACAACGGAACAAACTCAGTCAAAGTTGTTTATGAAAATGAAGAAATTGCAACGTTCGGCTACTATATTGAAAAAGAACGCATAAACAACAGCGGCAGGCACAGCTACTGCGCCGAAGAAATCACAGAGGGCGACGTTTTATACATCAAGATTCTTGACAGCAAACTGAGCAGCGAGCTTATCAAGCGCGGCTACGTTTTAAAGGAAACCGTTCGTGAATTCACCGTTCCCGACATCGGCGACTACGTAAAAGCAAAGGACGAAATGACTGCGGAAGATATTGAAAAAATCAAGCAGGATTTTTCAAACGAGCTTTCAGCCGAGTATCCCGATTCGGAAATCTGCTCAATGCATTTTGCAACAAAAGTCGGAGGCCAAGCGGTCTTAGGAAGACAAGTTAAGGTGACAACTCCTTGGCCCACAGAACGACATGGCTACG
>JAZSBC010000176.1:0-24293 GCA_045602245.1 Acutalibacteraceae bacterium
ATAGAAGAACTTTTAAAAGAAGCAAAACCAAAAAGATTACTAGAGATTGGTGCTGCTGTTGGTTATTCAGCAATCTGTTTTGAAAAGTATGTTTCTTTAAAAATTGATACAATTGAGCAAGATGAAGAACGATTTTCAGAGGCTAAAGAGAATATAGAAGGTTTAGGACTAAGTGATAAAATAAATTTAATAAAAGGAAATGCAGTTGAAATTTTACATGATATGAATATTGAAAACGAAGAAGAAAAATATGATTTTGTTTTTATAGATGCTGCAAAGTCTAAATATCCTATATTTTTAGAAGAATCATTAAAATTAACAACAAAAAATGAATCGTCAATGAAAAATGAATCGTCAAAAAATTCTGATGGGAATAATTCATCAGCAATTCCTTCTGCTTTAAAATAGAAAAACGGGAATTTTGTGAAATACAGATAAGCTGTGTTGTCGTCAGCGATCATCCTAAAATCCACACCGTCATGGATGAGTTCGAGGGCCAATTTATTATCTTTTCTATGCATTATTAAAGTTTCGCTTGCGCCGTAGGTAAGTTTAAACGAAACACCCTTTTCAAAGTCAAGGTTTTTGATTGCTTCTTCAGCTTTTGGTGTGTATGTTGCAAAAGATGTTACGGAAAATGCGGAGAAAACAATAATCATTGAAAGAATTATGCAAATAAATTTTTTCATAACAATTAATCTCCTTTCATTTTACATTATACGGGAAGAAGTGATGAACCGAGAAGTGCAATGAAAAGACTCTGAAGAAGGGGAGTCAAATCAAATGAGATAAGGGGAAGTTCAAAAATTGAATCGTCAACTTCAAATCCGATGCTCTCAAAGTATGTATTCTGAACGGAAAGAGTTTTCTTGTCTTCAACCCTGAGAATCTTGAGTTCGTCGTTCTGATAATAGAATTTGCTTGTAACCTGAGCTCTGTCGTTGTACTCTTCAACGGTGTATTTAACTCCTCCGAGCTCCTCTTCGTAGGTATCAACGTAGTTAAGCACGCCTGATGTGAGGTTTGTTGCTTCTTCGATGAGTGCTTCAATATTGATTGAGCCGAGTGCTTTCGTTTCAAGTTTTACGTGAATATAGGGGAATGCGGGAATGAATGCAACGATTTTGTCGCCGTCAAGCACAACTCTGACGTTGATAAAACCTGCCTTGTATTCATAAGCGGCTTTATCGCCCTTGATATAGAAGGTGTCAGAAGCATCGGAGTTGCTGCCGAAAAGGGGAATATCGCCTGCCTGAAGCGAAACGGCAACCTCTTTTGAATCCTTGAGCTGATTGAGAAGTGCATCTGTTTTTGTTTCTGCCGCAAAAACATTAACGGAGAAAACGGACATAACAATAATGATTGTTGCAATAATGATACTTAATGTTTTTTTCATAAGGTTTGCCTCCTTTTTATTTTATAGTAACACAGATATGTTTCTGTTTCAATAAAATTTGGTTAAATTATGGCTGAAATGACCGAATTTGAAACAAGAAATCCGTTAACGGTGAGAGAAATTCCGCTGTCCGTAACGGTGACAAGCCCGTGTTTTTCAAGGCCTTTTGCTTTCTTTATTGTTATATTGGGCAATGCGTGACCGAATCTTTCTTGGTATTTTTTGAAATTCAGCCCTTCGCAAAGACGGAGAGCAAGCATAATATATTCTTCCTCATCGCCGCCAAAACCGTCGTTAATCGGCGGATTTCCGTTGATGAAACCGTCAATGCTTCTCTCACAGTAAAACCTTTTTCCGTTTACGAATGAATGAGCAGATGCGCCGATACCGAGATATTCTTCGCAGTGCCAATATTTAAGATTATGGCGGCTTTCAAAACCGTTTAGCGAAAAATTGGAGATTTCATATTGCTTGTATACTGCTTTTTCAATCAGTGAAACTGCCTTGAGATATAAATCACAGGTTTCATCCTCGTCGGGTAAGGTGAGGGTGTTTTTTATTCTGTAAAACGGTGTGCCTTCCTCAATCTTGAGGATATATGCGCTGATATGGGTTGCGCCCGAGTTTTTGCAGAATTCAACCGATTTTTCAAGGCTTTCCGCGGTCTGGTTCGGAATAGCGAGCATAAGGTCAAGTGAAATATTATCAATTCCCGCTTCTTTTGCACGCTTTATTGCTCTTTCAACGTCGTCACAGCCGCCGCGTCTGCCGAGCGCTTTTCTTTCATCGTCGTTTGCACTCTGCAGACCCATTGATATGCGGTTGACTCCGCTTTTTTTGATAAGTGAAAAATCAAACGAAGAGTTTTCGCAACCCGTATCCGACGGATTGCACTCAAGCGTTACTTCGCAATTATCCGTGCGTCGGATATGAGAAAGAATTTTTGCAATATTATCCGAGCCTATGAGTGACGGCGTACCGCCGCCGAAATAAACGGTATCGTAAACACGGTCTGCTTTATCAATTTCTCTGCACAGCGCATCAACGTATTTTTTGACCGTTTCGTTTTCGGGGCTTACGGAATAAAAATCGCAATAGGGACACTTGCCGTTGCAAAAGGGGATATGAATATACAGACCGATAGGCTTAGTCATTGTCATCAAGCTTGAGAACTGCCATAAATGCTTCCTGAGGCACTTCAACGGTACCGAAGTGGCGCATTCTCTTTTTACCTTCCTTCTGCTTTTCAAGCAGCTTTTTCTTTCTGGTGATGTCACCGCCGTAGCATTTTGCAAGAACGTCTTTTCTCATAGCTTTAACGGTTTCACGGGCAATGATTTTGCCGCCGATTCCGATCTGAATGGGGATTTCAAACATCTGACGGGGGATATGCTCCTTAAGTTTTTCGGCAATTTTCCTTGCTTTTGAATATGCCTTTTCGGAGTGAATAATGAATGAAAGTGCGTCAACAATATCGCCGTTGAGAAGCACGTCAAGTTTAACAAGGTTTGATTTTCTGTAATCAGTTACTTCATAGTCGAATGAGGCGTAGCCTCTTGTTCTTGATTTGAGCGAGTCAAAGAAATCGTAGATAATTTCATTGAGGGGAAGCTCATAGTGTATATCAACTCGGTCAGGAGTGATATAATCCATATTCTTGAACACGCCTCGTCTGTCCTGGCACAAATCCATAATCGTGCCTACGTATTCGGTGGGAGCATAAATATGGGCGTTTGTGAAAGGCTCTTCACAGCTTGCGATTGTTGCGGGGTCGGGATAATGAGTGGGGTTATCAATCTCAATCATTGTGCCGTCGGTGAGATTGATTTTATAAATAACGCTGGGGATTGTTGTTACAAGGTCAAGGTCATATTCACGCTCAAGTCTTTCCTGAATAATTTCAAGGTGAAGCAGACCGAGGAAACCGCAGCGGAAGCCGAAGCCGAGCGCACCCGAAGTTTCGGGTTCATAGGTGAGTGCGGCATCGTTGAGCTGAAGCTTTTCAAGAGCGTCACGAAGATTTTCGTAATCCGCGCCGTCTGCAGGGTAAACACCGCAGTAAACCATCGGATTAACTTTTCTGTAGCCGGGCAGAGGCTCTGCCGCAGGATTTTCGGCAGTTGTGACAGTATCACCGACTCTTGCATCGGCAACGGTCTTGATTGAAGCGGTGATATATCCTACCTCGCCTGCAGTAAGTTCGCTGCAGGGTTCGGGAACGGTTGCTCTCATATATCCCGTTTCAACAACGGTGAATTCCGCACCGGTTGCCATCATACGCATTGTGTCGCCGGGCTTTATTTTGCCTTCTTTGATTCTGACGTAAACGATAACACCCTTGTAGCTGTCATAAACCGAGTCAAAAATAAGCGCACGGAGAGGTAAATCATCGTTTGCTTCGGGTGAGGGGATATCCTGAACGATTTTTTCAAGAACCTGCTCAATGTTTACTCCTGTTTTCGCAGAAACTCTGGGAGCATCTGAGCAGTCAAGACCGATAACGTCTTCAACCTCAGCCGCAACTCTGTCGGGGTCTGCAGACGGAAGGTCAATTTTGTTGATAACGGGCACAAGCTCAAGGTCGTGGTCAAGCGCAAGATAAGTGTTTGCAAGAGTCTGTGCCTCAACGCCCTGGGATGCGTCGATGATGAGCACGGCGCCTTCGCAAGCCGCAAGCGAGCGCGAAACTTCATAGTTGAAGTCAACGTGGCCCGGGGTGTCAATGAGGTTGAGCACGTATTCTTCGCCGTCGCTTGCAACGTAGTTGAGCTTAACGGCGTGCGCCTTGATAGTGATTCCTCTTTCTCTTTCAAGGTCCATCTTATCAAGAAGCTGAGCCGTCATATCGCGCAGAGCGACCGATTTGGTTTTTTCAAGCAGTCTGTCCGCAAGGGTAGACTTGCCGTGGTCAATATGAGCAATAATCGAAAAATTCCTGATTTTATCTTTTGAAACTGCCAATTTGAATTTCTCCTTGGTATTTTTATTAACAATTTATAATAACAAATAAAAATAATTAGGTCAAGTGTTTTCTTGCCGTCATCAACAGTTGACAAAAATCATATATTCAATTATACTAAACTTAACTATGCGAATTATCGGCAGGTGTATTATGCAGAAATCACTCAAATTCCACAGAAGCTTTGCGCGTATTGATTTAACGGCTGTCAGAAATAATTTCATCAGCCTTAAGAATCTTCTTGAACCAAGCGTAAAAACAATGGCTATTGTGAAAGCCAATGCTTACGGTCACGGTGCGGTGCGTGTTGCAAAAACTCTTGAAAATCTGACGGATTATTTTGCCGTTGCGGATATCCAGGAGGCTCTTGAGCTGCGCGAAAACGGAATTAAAAATCCCATTTTGATTTTATCCTATACAAGCACGTATCATTATGAGGAGCTTATCGAAAATGAAATAATTCCAACGGTTTACAGCTACGCCGATGCCGTCAAGCTTTCGCAGACCGCCGTTGAAATGTCAAAAAAAGCGGTTGTTCATATTGCCGTTGATACGGGTATGAACAGAATCGGTCTTAAGGACTGCGGTGAGAGTGCCGATATCGTAAAAAAGATATCCGAGCTTCCGAATATCGAAATTGAAGGCGTTTTCACTCACTTTGCCTGCGCAGACAGCAAGGATAAATCCTTTGTTGAAATTCAGAAAGAACGTTTCGATAAATTTATTTCCTCTCTTGAAGAAAGAGGGCTTGATATCCCTATAAAGCATTGTTGTAATTCCGCCGCAACCATTGACTGCGACAGCCGTTACGATATGGTGAGAATGGGTATTGCGCTTTACGGACTCTATCCCTCCGACGAGGTTGATAAAGAAAAGGTTGCTCTTGAGCCTGCAATGGAGGTTGTGAGCCGCGTTATTCATATCAAGGACGTTGATGCAGGCGAAGGCATAGGCTACGGTCACGCATATGTTACCCCTGAAAAGAAAAAAATCGCAACGGTTTGCATCGGCTATGCAGACGGTTATAACAGAGCCTTTTCAAACAAAGGTTGTGTGCTTGTCAACGGTAAGCGTGCAAAGGTAGTCGGCAGAGTTTGTATGGACCAGATTATGATTGATATAACCGGTATCGACGGTGTGAACGTCGGCGATCAGGTTATTATAATGGGTAGGCAGAAAGGCGAAAAACTTACCGCAGAGGAGCTTGGCGAAATGTGCGGCAGTTTCAATTACGAAATGATTTGCACCTTTATGCCCCGAGTTAATAAAATCTATTACGAAAACGGAAGAATGGTTTGAATTATCAGTGATATGTAGGGACGGCCCTTGCGGCTGTCCTTTTTGTTTGTTCACAGAAAATTCTTACATTTTAACAAAGTGTTTACATTTGAAATATTGACAAATGGGATTATTTGGGGTATAGTAGTGACAGTGGTTAGCACTCATAACTCTCGAGTGCTAAAATTAGCACTTGGCAAGGGCGGTGAGGTAAGTGGCGGAACTCAGCGAGAGAAAAAAGCTGATATTGGCGGCGGTTGTTGAGCAATATATCAAAACCGGCGAGCCTATCGGTTCAAAAGAGCTGCTTGCCCTCACGGGTATGTCCGTTTCCTCCGCAACGGTGCGAAACGAGATGAGCGAGCTTGCCGCAATGGGCTATCTTGAACAGCCGCATACTTCAGCAGGCAGAATCCCTTCGCAGACCGGCTACAGGTATTACGTTGATAATCTTATGAAGCCCCGTGAGATTGACGAGCTTAACCGCAGAATGATTGAAGCGGGTATTTCCTCCGCAACGGGCGACCCCGAAAGGCTTATCGCTCAGGCAGGCGAGGTGCTTGCGGATTTAACAAAATGTGCGTGTGTTTCAACCGCACCCGGCGGCGAAGCGATGCTTATCCGCAGAATAGAGCTTGTACCCGTAGGCGTTCATTCGGCGATGCTTGTGCTTCTCACATCAAACGGAATCCTCAAAAGCCGTCTTTGCAGGCTTGACTGTGAGCTTACCGCAAAAATCTGCGAACAGTTTTATAATATCGTTCAGTCCTGCTTAATCGGCAGGAGCGCATCCGATATCAGCGTTGCTTCAATGCAGACGGTTGCCGCTTCGGTAGACGGCGACGTGTTTGCAATGCTTCCGCTTATGGCGGCTGTTTGTGGGCTTGCAAAAAGCACTTCAACCTCACGCATAATGGTTGGCGGCAGCTCAAATCTTTTTTCAAGCTACGGCAGAGATGCTCTGGAGTTGCTTGAGTTTCTTAACAAAAGAGAGCCGATATCGGCAGTGCTTGGCGGCGCAACGGAGCCGATAAACGTAAAAATCGGTAAAGAGAATATTTACCGTCAGCTTGAAAATTCAAGCGTAATTGTGGCAAAATATTCCGTGGGCGGCAGTGATTCGGGAACAATCGGATTAATCGGCCCGACCCGTATGGACTATGAAAATATAATTCCAAGTGTAAAATATCTTACGAATCTTGTCGGTACACTGATTACGCAGGCAATCGAGGAGTAGAAAGGTTATAATATGAAGAAAGAAAAGAAAAAGCCCGAAACGGTTGAGGAAGAGGTTGTTGAAACCGCAGAGGAAAAGCTTCAGAAGGAGCTTGATGAAAAAAACGAGCAGTTTTTAAGACTCTGTGCAGAATACGATAATTTCCGCAAGCGTTCACAGAAAGAAAAGCAGGATATTTATTCGTCGTCTCAGGCTGACGTTATTAAAGAACTGCTTCCCGTTCTCGATAATTTCGACAGAGCTGCAAACAACAAAGATGCAAATGCTGAGGATTATAAAAAGGGCATAGACCTTATTTTCAATCAGTTCGGTGAAGTTCTCAAAAAGCTCGGCGTTGAAAGCTACGGCGAAAGAGGCGATGAGTTCGACCCGAACATCCACAATGCGGTTATGACCGTTGAAGATGATGAACTGGGCGAAAACGTTATCGCATCAGTTTTTTCAAAAGGCTATAAACTCGGCGACAGAATCATAAGAGAAGCTGTTGTTCAGGTTGCAAATTCATAAATAATTTTGTATTTATTATAGGAGGATTTTTATTATGGCAAAGGTAATCGGTATTGACTTAGGTACAACAAACTCATGCGTTGCAGTTATCGAAGGCGGTGAGCCCGTAGTTATCGCAAACGCGGAAGGCGCAAGAACAACCCCCTCTGTTGTTGCTTTCGGCAAAACAGGTGAAAGAATGGTTGGTCAGGTTGCTAAAAGACAGGCAATCACAAACCCCGACAGAACAATCGCTTCAATCAAAAGACAGATGGGTTCTGACTATAAGGTAACTGTTGATGACAAAAAGTTCACTCCTCAGGAAATTTCTGCAATGATTCTTCAGAAGCTTAAGACAGATGCAGAAGCTTATCTCGGCGATAAGGTAACGGAAGCTGTTATCACCGTTCCCGCATACTTCACAGACGCACAGAGACAGGCTACCAAGGACGCAGGTAAGATTGCGGGTCTTGAAGTCAAGAGAATCATCAACGAGCCTACAGCAGCTGCTCTTGCTTACGGCATTGATAAAGAAACAGACCAGAAGGTTATGGTTTATGACCTCGGCGGCGGTACTTTCGACGTTTCAATCATTGAAATGGGTGACGGCGTTCAGGAAGTTCTTGCAACAGCAGGTAACAACCGTCTCGGCGGTGACGATTTTGACCAGAGAGTTATCAACTGGCTTGCAGACAGCTTCAAGGCTGAGCAGGGCATTGACCTCAGAGGCGACAAAATGGCTATGCAGCGCCTTAAGGAAGCTGCAGAAAAGGCAAAGATTGAGCTTTCAGGCGTAACAAGCTCAAGCATCAGCCTTCCTTTCATCACAGCAGATGCAACAGGTCCCAAACACCTTGAAATGACTCTCACAAGAGCAAAGTTCAACGAACTCACTGTTGATCTTGTTGATGCAACAATGGGTCCCGTTCGCCAGGCAATGAAGGATTCAGGTCTCAGCACGGGTGAGATTGATAAGGTTCTTATGGTCGGCGGTTCATCAAGAATCCCTGCTGTTCAGGAAGCAGTCAAGAAGTTCATCGGCAAAGAACCCTTCAAGGGTATCAACCCCGACGAATGTGTTGCTATCGGTGCAGCTCTTCAGGCAGGTGTTCTCGGCGGCGAAGTTAAGGGTCTTCTCCTTCTCGACGTTACTCCGCTTTCACTCGGTATTGAAACAATGGGCGGAATCAACACAAAGATTATCGACAGAAACACAACAATTCCCGTTAAGAAGAGCCAGATTTTCTCAACTGCAGCTGATAACCAGCCCTCAGTTGAAGTTCACGTTCTTCAGGGTGAAAGAGAATTCGCAAGAGATAACAAAACTCTCGGCGTGTTCCACCTTGACGGCATTATGCCCGCTCCCAGAGGCATTCCTCAGATTGAAGTTACTTTTGATATAGACGCAAACGGCATCGTTCACGTTTCAGCAAAGGATCTCGGCACTCAGAAAGAGCAGTCAATCAGTATCACTTCCTCAACAAATATGTCCAAGGAAGATATCGAAAAGGCTGTTGCAGATGCAGAAAAATTTGCTCAGGAAGATAAAGAACGCCGCGAAAACGTTGATACACGCAACGCCGCAGACCAGATGGTTTATCAGTGCGAAAAGCTTATGAACGAAAACGGCGATAAGTTCAGCGAAGATGAAAAAGCAGGCGTTAACGAAAAGATTGATGCTCTTAAAGAAGCTCTCAAGGGAGAAGATATCAACCTTATCAAGAGCCGCCAGGATGAGCTTACGGCAAAGTTCCACGAAGTATCCGAAAAGCTTTATAAAGCAGCTGCAGAAGCAGCTCAGGCTCAGCAGGGCGACGCCGCAACTGGCAGCGATGAAGGCTATACAGAAGCAAACTACACAGATTTTAATGAGTAATCCAAAAGGAGTAAATCCCCTTGGCAGATAAAAGAGATTATTATGAGGTCCTCGGCGTATCCAAAGGTGCGAGCGATGACGAAATAAAAAAAGCATACAGACAAAAAGCCAAGCAGTATCATCCGGACCTTAATCCGGGTGATGCTGAGGCGGAAGCCAAGTTCAAAGAAGCCAACGAGGCATACGAAGTGCTTTCCGATGCGCAGAAGAAGGCGCGCTATGACCAGTTCGGTCACGCAGGCGTTGACCCCAACTACGGTGCAGGCGGCCCCGGCGGAGCTTACGGCGGCGGATTCGGCGGCGCAGGCTTTGATTTTGACCTCGGTGATATTTTCGGTTCGTTTTTCGGCGGCGGTGCAAGGCAGTCAAACCCCAACGCACCGCAGAGAGGCGAAAACGTTCAGACCAAAGTTACCATTTCTTTTGAAGAAGCGGCAAAGGGCTGCAAGAGAACGATTGATATCAACCGTGTTGAAACCTGCCCTGAATGTCACGGCACTGCCGCAAAGCCCGGAACGTCTCCCAAAACCTGCCCCGAATGTCACGGCAAGGGCTACGTAAACGTTCAGCAGAGAACACCTTTCGGCGTTATTTCAACTCAGAAATCCTGCCAGAGATGTCAGGGCAAGGGCAGAATAGTTGAACATCCCTGCGATAAATGCCGCGGTACGGGCAGATTCAACAAGCGCGTTTCCGTTGACGTCAATATTCCTGCAGGTATAGATGACAGGCAGATATTCACCGTCAGCGGTGCAGGTCACGCAGGCACAAACGGCGGCCCCCAGGGTGACCTCAAGGTTGCCGTGTTCATCAGACCTCACGCGTATTTTGAACGTGACGGCTTCAATGTATGGCTTGAGCAGCACGTCAGCTTCACTCAGGCGGCTTTGGGTGACAGTCTGAGAATCCACACCCTTGACGGCGACGTTAAGCTTGACCTCCCTGCAGGCACTCAGTCGGGTGCGGTGTTCAACCTCAGAGGCAAGGGCATACAGCATCTCAACGGCAAGGGCAGGGGTGACCAGCTCGTGCGCATTATTGTTGATGTGCCCAAGAATCTTACTCAGAAACAGCGTGAATTACTTATGGAGCTTGAAAAGGAGATGGGCGTCAAGAGAGGCGCTCCGCCCAATGTGAAAGAAAGCTTCTTTGATAAATTCAAGAATAAGAAATAACAGAAACGCTGTGTTTTACCGACACAGCGTTTTTTTGAGGTGTAAAATGATAAATACCGTTATTTTTGACCTTGACGGTACGCTGACCGATACCCTTGCGGATTTGAAAAACAGTGTTAATTATGCGCTTGCGAAATTCGGATTCCCTGAAAGGAATTCTGATGAAATCCGCAGTTTTGTGGGTAACGGCGTAGGAAAACTCGTTTACCGCAGTGTGCCTGAAGGTACCGATACGCAGACAGCTGAAAAATGCCTTGAGTTTTTCAAGGAGTATTATAAAAGCAATTCCTGCGTTGAAACAAAGCCCTATGACGGAATTGTTGAACTGCTTGAGGAATTGAAGAAAAGAGGCATAAAAACCGCCGTCGTGACAAATAAAATGCACGAAGCGGCGGCTGAAATTGTTGAATTATTCTTTGACGGATTGATAGATATTACAATCGGACAGTCTGAAAATATTCCGCCAAAGCCTGCTCCCGACAGTGTGTTTCTTGCTCTCGAAAGGCTCGGAGTATCAAAAGAAAACGCCGTTTATATCGGCGATTCCGAGGTTGACTGCATTACCGCCAAGAATTCGGGTATCCCTTGCATCGGTGTAACGTGGGGCTTCCGTGACCGCAGTGTGCTTGAAGAAAACGGTACGGAGTTTATTGTTGATAAAGCGGAGAGTATTATTGAATTAATCTCGGGGTGTTGACAATTTTCGCATATTATTATATAATGAACTGTCAATAGAATATGTCCTTATTAAGAGCGGCTGAGGGACAGGCCCCGTGAAGCCCGGCAACCTGTGTTATGCAAGGTGCTAAATCCTGCGGCGGAATGCCGAGAAATAAGGTGTTTTCGCCCGCCGAAGACCCTTCGGTGGGTTGTTTTTTCAGGACTGTTTGGTTGATAGAATTATTTAAAGAGGTAGAAAGATATGGCAAACTATTTATTCACATCGGAATCCGTAACAGGCGGTCATCCCGATAAAATCTGTGACCAGATTTCGGATGCAGTGCTTGATGCGATTATGGAAAAAGACCCTATGGGCAGAGTTGCCTGCGAAACCTGCTGCACAACCGGTATGGTTCTCGTTATGGGTGAAATCACAACAACCGCAGAGATTGATATTCCCAAAATCGTAAGGGATGTTGTTAACGATATCGGTTATAATAATGCCGAATACGGTTTTGACAGCAACACCTGCGCTGTTATGACCGCTCTTGATAAGCAGTCGGGCGATATCGCAATGGGTGTTGACAGACTTGGCGCAGGCGATCAGGGTATGATGTTCGGCTTTGCTTGCGACGAAACTCCTGAGCTTATGCCTCTTCCCATTTCGCTCGCTCATAAGCTTTGCGCAAAGCTTACGGAAGTTCGTAAAGACGGCACTCTCGGCTATCTCAGACCCGACGGCAAGAGCCAGGTTACCGTTGAATATGACGAAAATCATAATCCCGTAAGAATTGATACGGTTGTTATTTCTTCTCAGCATTCTGCAGACGTTGCTCTTGAGCAGATCAGAGCAGACATCGTTGAAAAGGTTATCAAAACAACTCTTCCTGCCGATATGCTTGATGAAAACACAAAATACCACATCAATCCCACCGGCAGATTCGTAACCGGCGGCCCTCAGGGTGACAGCGGTCTTACCGGCAGAAAGATTATTGTTGATACATACGGCGGTTATGCACGTCACGGCGGCGGTGCATTCAGCGGTAAGGACCCCACAAAGGTTGACCGTTCAGCAGCTTATGCCGCACGTTATGTTGCAAAGAACATTGTTGCCGCAGGCCTTGCAAAGAAATGCGAAGTTGAGCTTGCATACGCAATCGTTGTTGAACAGCCCGTTTCTGTTTTTGTTGATACCTTCGGCACAGGCAAAATTGCGGATACCGATATTTCGGCTATCGTTAACGAACTTTTTGACCTCAGCCCTGCAGGAATCATCAGAACTCTTGATTTGAGAAGACCTATTTACAGACAGGTTGCTGCTCTCGGTCATATCGGCAGAACGGATATTGACCTTCCCTGGGAAAAGACAGACAGAGTTGAGGATATCAAAAAAGCGGCGAATATCTGAAACCAAAAGGATTGAAGTTTTATGAAACTTTCGCTTGTTGTTCCTTGCTATAATGAGGAAAAGAACGTGTCGCTTTTCTATGAAGCGGTGAAAAAAGATTTTGCAGGCGTTGATTTTGAATATGAGCTGGTTTTCGTTAACGACGGAAGTCAGGACGGTACTTTTAAAGAGCTGCAGAAGCTTTGCGGCGGCGATTTGCCCGTTAAAATAGTTAATTTCTCAAGAAATTTCGGCAAGGAATCCGCGATGTATGCAGGTCTCAAAGAATCTGAAGGCGACTACGTGACTATTATTGATGCCGATTTACAGCAGAGGCCGTCAATAGCTCTTGATATGGTGAAAACTCTTGATAACGAGCCTGAATATGACTGCGTTGCGGCGTATCAGGATAAGAGAAAAGAAAGCAAACTGCTCATTTTCTTCAAGAGAAGATTTTATAATATCATCAACAGATATTCCGACACGGATTTTGTTCAGGGTGCGAGCGATTTTCGCACCTTCCGCAGACCGATGGTTGAAGCCATTCTTCAGATGGATGAATATTTCCGTTTTTCAAAGGGTCTTTTCTCTTGGGTAGGCTTCAATACAAAATTTATTCCGTATGAGGTTGAAGAAAGAGCTACGGGGACCTCGAAATGGTCATTCCGCAAGCTTTTCAAATACGCAATGGAAGGCATTTTTGCGTTTACAACCGCGCCTCTGAGACTTTCAACTGTTATCGGCTTTGTGACGGCATTTGTTTCGATAATTTACCTTATCGCTGTTGTTGTGAAGAAAATAGTCTGGGGAATTGACGTGCCGGGCTATGCAACGACTGTTGTTCTTATTCTGCTTCTTGGCGGGATTCAGCTCTGCTGCCTCGGAATCATCGGCGAATATATCGCAAGAACCTATATTCAGACCAAGGGCAGACCGATATACATTGCAAAAAACGTTATCAAAAATCATAAATACGATAAATAAAAAAAACAGGTCAGTGCATACGCATTGACCTGTTTTTTGTTCCATTGTTGTTTGTTTTACTCGGGGTAACAAAAATCTCTTATTGTATCGCTTTTGATTTCATATACAGGCACGTCAAACTCAATTATTTTTCTGTGTTCTTCGCCGTATTCAAAAATATCGGGAACGTACTTGTCGTGCCATATAAATGTTGCAGAGCCTTTGTATGTGCCTGCAGGGAAGTATTTTATTTCTTCTCCCAAAGGATACATACTTCCGTCAATCAGGTATCCGGGTGCCATATTCATAACCTGAGTTATCGTTTCACCGTTTTTGAGGCTGATGGTTTTTTCATCGCAGGTATATGCTTTGCCCTGAGTATCAAGGTCAACAAATCTTTTTCCGCTTTCATCTTCAATTACAACATCTATTTCAAAATGCATATCGGGTGTACCCGTAGGAAGCGAAATGTATATTGTTTCCCCCGTGTTGTTTGTTGCCCTTGCCGTCAGAACAAAATCCTCACCTTGAATTACCTTGCCCGAATCAATGCTGACCGATAAATCAACGGGTTCGTCTTCGCCGTAAAGATAGCCGAGAGGACCGAGCATATCGTTGACTTTTCCCATCTCGCTTTTGGTCAGCTTAAGGCTTTTTTCAATGCTGTAATCTTTGAACGTTCCGCAGGAAACGTGGTAGCAGATAGTTTTGCCGTTGATTGTGAAAATAATTTCGTAACCGCATCGGCCCGTTCCTTCATCCCATTTGCCGTTTTCAATGAGATTGATTATGTAGTCCGAATCTTCACGGTTGAACGTTTTTGCCCCTTCGTTACGGTAAGTGGCTTCATATTTCACAAGGGTATCATCGTTTGCTTCAGTTGAAGTTTCGGGTGTTTGCGTAGTGGTTTCGGGAGTTGTAACGGATGGATTTTCGGCTTTGCCCGAACATGAGGCAAGACACAATAACAGAAGTAATGAAACAATAACGGAAATTACTTTTTTCATATCTTTTCCTCCTTTCAGGTTAAGCATTGAAATCTCTTACCGTGCCAATGAAAAGGGGAGTGCCGCTGTCTGTTTCAAAAATAACGTAGATGAACGGACGGTTGAAATCCATTGTTGTAAGTCCGAAGGGTTCCTGTGCCGCGCCGTCTGCCATTTCAACTATCGTTGCTGCGCCTGCCCTTGTGCCGAGTTCATCGAGTGAGATATAGGTGTTGTGATAAACCTCGCCGATAAAAATATTGCCGCCGAAAGACTTGCCCATATTTGAAAAATCAGCATCCCTGATTGAAAATGCGGAGGGCATACCCATATCTTTGAGAATTCCGGATAAGGAAAATTTGCATTCGAAATCAAACTTCGGCAGATAAACGTCAACGGGATAAAGCCCCGTTCCGCAGGTGGGGTCAACAGCGGTGGGCGTTACGGCTTTCACAAAATCAGAACCCGTGAAGCTGTTCAATGCGGCATTGATGCTGACACCCTCAAGCGGCAGAATTGCCGCAAACGAATATCCGTTTGTGTAGCGTTTTACGATGCCTTCCGTTTTGCCAAGACCGAACTTCATCCAGGTGTTTGTGCGGTGAGCAAGCATTGTAACCTCTTGCTTTTCGCCGTTTTCGGCGGTGAAAATACGGTTTTGTATAACGTCGCTTTTTTCGTAAGGATATTCCCATTCGGCATCAAACATAACGGTGTTGATAAGATAAATCACGGCTTCGGGAGGGATATCGCTGAGCATATCGTTAATCATGCCATCCGTATGCTGACTTACCCAGCGATTCATCTCCCTGACGGTTGATTTGTCAAAATTCTTGCCGTACCATTCCGCACCGTATGTTTTCTCAACGGTGTTGATGAACGTATCGTTGACCGAAAGTCGTTTTTTATCGTTTCTGAACCATATTGAATTTGCTGTGTTTACTCCGTTCCCGTTGTAATTTTTCGGATTGAAATTTCTGTTGAGAGTTTCGATATCAGAGCCGAGAACGTTTTCCATTTCCTCAAGGGTTTTGCCGCCTGCACCGTTGGCAGTCATTGCAAGCGCGGTCATAACCGAAACGGGGGATATAAGCGCATTTTTTTCCCGACCGAGCGAATTTTTCAGCATTTTAAAACCGAAATCTGCAGTTGAAACCGCCGAAAAAAGAGGTGTGCCCGAAACACCTGTGTGCTCTTGATTCTGAGTTGCCCAAACGTCGGGAACAATTTCTTCGGTTGTTGATTCTATAATCTTTTCCGTAAGCTCCGTTGTGATTTTATTGTTAACATCTCCCGAGCAGGAGAAAAGGCAGAAAACAAGCGAAAATGAAACCAATAAAGCTATTGCTTTTTTCATTTTATTCCCCCTTTTATATTGCGGGTGAAACAAGCTCAACCGTGTTAACTTTTGTTATGTTTTTGCTGACTTTTATGCATATTGAATCGTAGCAGATTACGCAGGCACCGATATCTGCAACATCCTTTGTGTAGTATTGCAGATTGAGTATGTTGCCGCTTTCCGTTGCGGATGCAACAAAGGCTTTTTCCGCCGTATCGGCAAGCTCAACGTCAACAATAACAAGGTTGTTTTCTTTGAAGAAATCTTCGCCGAGGTTGTCGGCATATTCTTTCATTTCGTTTGAACGGTTTACCGTGTAACAATAAACTTCGAAAGCCGTTGAATTATCAAAAACGTATTTGCCAGCAGTGTTTATGCCGTAGTTGTTGCTGATAATTTCAATTTTCTCGGTTTCGATACTGTTTGGAGGGTCAATCGGGTTAAAGTCTGTCGGTATGCCGAAAATCATAACAAGCACCGAAACTATAAAAGCTGTTATCCTTTCAATAAAATTAAACATCAGTATCACTCCTCATTGGGATTATAGGCAGGAGAAATCTGAGTTGTATCTCCGCCTGAGGTGTCTTTTTCCTTGATTTCTCTGGCCGTAAGGTTGCTGTCAAGCTCAACGGTGATTCTTTTATCTGCAGTGTAGAAATACGCAGTATAAGTTGTTGTGCCGTTGGCATTTCTTGATACGGTAACGTTAGTTTTTTCGTCGATAATTTTATCCGCATCAGTAACATATTTCTTCGCTTGTGCAACGATTTCTTCGGTGGTGAAATTTTTCTTTGAAGGGATTTCTGACATAGCATCAAAAGCACCGTCGGGGCTTTCAGGCCTGAATCCGCTCATACCGTTAACAATCTGACCCAAAATACTGTCCGGCTTTTCTTCAGAAGCGCCTTGTTCAACCGCAACCTCGCCGTCGGGAATCTGATAAATCTCGGTTTTTGACGCAACCGTTAATCTTTCATTTCCCTCTGCCTCTATGCAAGTATCGTTATAATATTCGTTATCATAATGATTGGTAAAAGCGATACCCGTGTCATAATTTGCAGGATAGGTTGCGATTTCTCCGTATCCTTCGGTTGCGATTTTATTTTCCGTCATTCCGCCTGCAGAGTCGGTGACGGGCGGAACGGGAGTTCCATCGGGCTTTTCGCTGAGCATCGGTATTGCAACTGCTGCGGCGCTAAGGCATACCGTAACGCTGAGTGCAGATGCGGCTATACGCATATTTTTCTTTCTTTTTGCAATCAAGGCGTCTCTTTTTGCAAAAATGCTTGATTCATATTCTTCTCTGCTTTTCACTGAAAATCCGCCTCCTTTTCGAGAGTTTTTTTCAGGGCTTGTCTTGCCCTGTAGACCAAATTTTCAATTTGTTTTTTGTTTTTCTTCATAACCGCAGCAGCCTGCTCATAGCTCATATTTTCAAAATAAATCAGATGCAGAACCGTTTTATAATCTTCGCTGAGAGTATCAATGGCGGCGTGCAGCTTTTTATCGCGCTCTTTTTTGAGAAATTCATCCTCAAGATTCCGTCTGTCTGCCTCGTTTTCTATGTATTCATAGGCACATTCGGGGCGGCGTGAGCATTTGCGAAGGTAACTTACCGACTTGTTGCGCGCAATGGTGAAAACATAGGTTTTCAAAGACGTTTTAAAATTGTATCTTCTTTTATGAATAAGAAGTTCAACAAAAACATCCTCTGAAAGCTCCTGAGCAACCGCAACGTTGTTGACGTATCGGTTGATGAAGAATATTAAATTTTCGCTGTACATATCGAGAAGTTCCCCGAATGCACTTTCGTCTCCGTCAAGAAAACGGCGGTAGCTACTTTCACCGTTATCCATTCGAACACCTCCGTGTTAACACTTTCAACCATTATTCGCAAAAAACGGAAAAAACACTCACTATAAATTTAAAAGGAGGGACAAGCCCTCCTTTCAATTAGTCTTTGTATCCTTCTTTGACTGCGTAGTATGCAGGCTTCGGATTGCCCTTGCCGTCAACAAGACCCCAGCCCGTTTCAACGGGGCAGTCGCTCTGACCGCAGACGTAACAGCTGTCGCTGTCGCCCCAACAGTAAACAAACATACCGATAACGTAGTCTACGTCACGGATTTTCGGAATGATATATTCAAAGAAATCCGCCTGACCTTCGGGAGTGTGTTCAAAACCGTAGAGACCGACACCCTCTGCAAGTTCGCAGTAAATGTGGTTTGAATATTCGCCGTCAAAGATGAGGCTTGCAACCTCTTCGGGGCTGCGGTCCGAATAGTCCTCTGTGATTTCTTCGGTTAAATCTTCAGGAAGATTGTTGACAAACTCCCAGATGTTTGCTCTTGCCTCTTCCTCGCTGTCAAAACCGTACTTCTGAAGAATAGCTTTTTTCTCGGCTTCGGTTTTGGGTTCGCCGTAGCCGATGTAACCGAATTCGCAGAGAACAACGGGCTTGCCCGTAACTCTTCTTACAAAGTTGAGGATTGTAATATATTGGTCAGGGTTTTTGAGAACGTTTTCAAAACAGCCGAGATACATATCAAGGCCCACGTAGTCGCAATACTGATGATAATCCGTCATTTTAAACGGAAGTTCAAGAATCGAAAGACCGCCTACGTTGTAACCGATGATGATATCTTCTCTTATGGGATACATAGCTTCAAGCTGCATTCCGATGAATTCTGCGGCTTCGTCAAGAGTAAGGGGAAGAGTGAAACGGTCAATGCCCATTTCGTTTGTAATCTGGAACGCACCGACGATGCCTCTCAGGTCGTTCATATAAAACTTTGCAATTTCCTGAATTGCCTTGCGGTTTTCAGGCTTGCGAGGGTCAAGACCGTATTCGATATAATCATCGGGATAAGGGGTGACACCAAAGATTCTTACGCCGTTTTCAACATATTCTTTGCTTTCTTCTTTCCAGTTGAGATAGTGCTGAGAAAGAGAGCCGTCTTTGTTATATGGGAAGGGGATATCGTCGCGGAACCATTCGATGTCCGCTTCGTTAAGCAGGTCATACTGAGGATCTGCATGACAAACGCCCTTCATAAATCCGCCGACTTTTTCTTCAGCAACGGTAATCTCCTTGTCAAAATAAACGGAAGGGTCCCATACAAGCATTGAAGCGAACGGGGTGATGACTGCAAGAATAAAACCGATTATTTTCATTAAAACTGCCATAATTACTTTCTCCTTTTATTTATTACAATTAAAATTCTAACATAGCAAATCCGTCATTTCAATCAAAATTGAATGGCGGATTCATTTTTGTTAAATATTACAATAACAGGATTGCTTTTTTGTCGGTTATTCACAGTGCGCCGCATCAATAACCTTTTGAGCAACCTTGCGGAGCTGCTCCATTGTTTCAAGCGAGCCTATTTCCTGCCTTAGCGCCGCTGCACCTCTTACGCCCTTGATATACCAGCCTGAGTGCTTTCTTGCTTCACGCATACCTACGTATTCGCCCTTGTATTCGCAAAGCTTTGAGATATGGCGAATCATTGTTTCCATTCTTTCTTCAATCGGAGGGTCAGGAAGAATGATTCCGTTTTTGAAATATTCGTTTATCTGAGTGAATACCCATGGTGCGCCGAGAGCGCCTCTGCCGATCATAATAAAATCACAGCCCGTGGTTTTATACATATTTTCCGCCGAAACAGCATCAACAATATCGCCGTTGCCGATAACGGGAATTGAAACCGCTTGTTTGACTTGCTTTATAATGTCAAGGTCAACGGGCGGTGCATACATCTGCTTTCTTGTTCTGCCGTGAACGGTAATAGCCGCCGCACCCGAATTTTTCTGCATCTTCGCCATCTCAACGGCATTTATGCTGTTTTCGTCCCAGCCTGCACGGATTTTGACCGTAACGGGCAAATCAACTGCTTTTGCCCACGCTTCGGTTATTCTTGCGGCAAGGTCGGGGTCTTTCATCAGCGCAGAGCCGCCGCCGTTGCCTGCAATCTTCGGGGCAGGGCAGCCCATATTGATATCTATTGCTTCGCAGCCCGTAGCCGCAGCTTTCTTTGCCGCCTCAGCCATTGTTGCAGGGTCACAGCCGAAAATCTGCACAGCGGCAGGCTTTTCCGTTTCGCCGAGCATCATCAGTTTATCGGATTTTCTGTCGTGCATTGTAAGACCTTTGGAACTTACCATTTCGGTTACAACATAAGCCGCACCGAATTCTATGCAAAGCTCTCTGCACGCTCTGTCCGCAACGCCTGCCATCGGAGCGAGTGCCGCATATCCGTTTATTTCAAAATTGCCTATTTTCATAAATTCTCCAAGTATTAAATGCCAAAATACCGTTCGGCGTTTTCTTCTTCTATTAACTCAAATGTGCCGGTGTTGTTGCTTTCGGCAAAATCAACAGCTTTTCTCAATGTTTCGGGATTTTTTGAGTAAACCGAAAACATCCGGGTATCAACAACAAAAACGGCAGTTTCGCATTCGCTTTCAAGATAATCCTGAAATGATTTGATTGGTTTATCAATATCGTTTTTGGTTTTATATCCTTCAAGCGCAATCCAAATCATCATAACTTCACAATCAAGTTCTTTTAATACATCTTTACCGTTCAGAATATTATCTTTTTCAAGAATATTCTGAAGGGTTTTGGCATTGAAAAAATCGGATTCTTTTACAGTCCAAAACATATTTTCTGCGTTGATTTCTTTCAAAAGTTCTTTGAATTTTCTTGATGAAGTCGGATAATCTTTTTCTACAGTAAACGTTATACCGTATGCCATTGTTTTTCACCTCGGTTTTGTATTCTGCAATTAAATGTTACCATTAAAATTAAATAATTTCAATAATTTTCATAAAAATGGTGAAATTTACAAAAAGTATGATATAATGTAATTTGAGGTGATTTGGAATGAAACTTCTTGCTCTTGACGGCAACAGTATTCTCAACCGTGCGTTTTACGGTATCAAACTTCTCACAACCAAAGACGGCAGTAAGTTCACAAACGGAATTTACGGCTTTTTGAATATTCTTTTAAGGCTTAAGGAAGAAGTGTCGCCCGATGCTGTGGCGATTGCCTTTGACGTTAAAGCTCCCACCTTCCGCCACGAAATGTATTCGGGCTATAAGGCGAACAGAAAAGGTATGCCTCCCGAGCTTGCACAGCAGATGCCCCCGCTTAAGGATTTGCTTGCGGCAATGGGCTATAAAATCCTTGAAGCCCCCGGCTGGGAAGCCGACGATATTCTCGGCACTCTTGCGGCATCAAGCGGTGCGGATGATTTCTGCTATATCGCAACGGGTGACCGTGATTCCCTTCAGCTCGTGCGTGATAACGTCAACGTTTTGCTCGCATCAACAAAAATGGGCAGACCTCAGAGCGTGAAATATGACAGAGATAAAATCAAGGAAGAATATCTTGTTACCCCCGAGCAGATGATTGATATAAAAGCTCTTATGGGTGATTCGTCGGACTGTATTCCCGGCGTTGCGGGCATCGGTCAGAAAACCGCTCAGGATTTAATCAGCCGTTTCGGTTCGATTGATGAAATTTATTCAAATCTTGACACAATAGATATCAAAAAAGGTGTTCACGATAAGCTTGAAGCGGATAAAGATATGGCTTATTTAAGCCGTGAACTCGGAACGATTAAAACAAATGCTCCCGTTGAAACGGATTATTCAGCCTACGTTCCTGTTCAGCCCGATGCGTTCAAGGTGACAAGTATTCTCGCAGAGCTTGAAATGTATAAAATGATTGAACGTCTTGACCTCAAAGCTCCCGAAAAACCGGCTGAAGAAAATGTTCAGACGGTTTGCACCGATTGCTATGAGCAGGAAGATTTGAAACTTTTTTATAACTTGCTCAAAAAATCGGGCGAAGCCTGTTTTACCTTTGAAAACGGAATTTTTCTTTTCAAAACAGATAACGGCGTAGCCCTTATAAACCCCGAAAACAGCGGCTATGCAGAGTTTTGCTCCGATTTTCTTTTTGACAAAGAAATCAGGAAATATACCTATAATTCAAAGCATCTTTATGCGTTTTTCTATGATTACAGAGAGGATATTGAGGTTAACAATGTCTGCGGAGATGCCATGCTTTCGGCATATCTCATCAACCCTTCGTCGGGTGCTTACGATATAAAAAGAATCATTGCCGAATATGCGAATGCGGAGATACCCGAAGAAAATGAAGCTGCGTTTTATGCCGCATATCTGCCCTCTGCATTTGAGAAAATGAATGCTCTTATTGAGGAGCATAACCAGAAAAGACTTCTCGATGAAATCGAGCTTCCGCTTGCAAGAGTTCTTGCTTCAATGGAAAAGGAAGGCTTCCTTGTTGATGCCGAAGGAATTGAAAAGTTCGGCGTTGACCTTCAGGGCAGAATCGAAACTCTTGTTGCCGATATTTATGATGAGGTCGGCTGTGAATTCAATCTTAATTCACCCAAACAGCTCGGCGAAGCGTTGTTTGTGAAGATGGGTCTTCCTGCCAAGAAGAAAACCAAAAACGGCTATTCAACCAACGCTGAAGTGCTTGAAGGTCTTGCGGCGGATTACCCCGTAGTTGCTAAAATTCTTGAATACAGAACTCTTGCAAAGCTCAAGTCAACCTATTGCGACGGCTTGTTAAAGGTAATCGGCAATGACGGAAGAATTCATTCAAGCCTTAATCAGACAGAAACCAGAACGGGCAGAATTTCATCAACCGAACCCAACCTGCAGAATATTCCCGTGCGTTCGGAACTCGGCAGAGAAATGAGAAAGTTCTTCAAGTCAAAAGACGGATGTGTGCTTATTGATGCCGACTATTCACAGATTGAACTGCGTGTTCTCGCTCATATTGCGAACGATAAAAATATGATAAATGCTTTCAACGACGGCGACGATATTCATTCAATCACCGCATCTCAGGTGTTCAATATGCCGCTGATGATGGTAACTCCGCTTATGAGAAGCAGAGCAAAGGCGGTCAACTTCGGCATTGTTTACGGCATCGGAGCGTTTTCGCTTGCAAAGGATATCGGCGTAACCCGAGCCGAGGCGGACAGCTACATCAAAGGCTATCTTGAGCATTTCAGCGGTGTTCGTGAATATATGAAAAAAGTTGTTGAAACCGCCAAAGAAAAGGGCTATGTTGAAACGGTGTTTGCCCGCCGCAGATATCTGCCCGAGCTTACCTCGTCAAACGCAATGATGCGTGCATTCGGTGAAAGAGTTGCTCTTAATATGCCTATTCAGGGTACGGCGGCGGATATCATAAAAATAGCGATGATAAGAGTTTATAATTCGCTTAAAGAACAGCGCTTAAACGCAAAACTCATTATGCAGGTACACGATGAACTCATAGTTGAAGCTCCCGAAAGTGAAGCTAAAATCGTTGCAGGCATCGTGAAGAGAGAAATGGAAAACGCCGTTAAAATGCGTGTTAATATGCAGGCAGACGTCGGCGTAGGAAAAACTTGGTATGAAAGCAAATAAATGCAAAGAGCAAAGTTGAAAGTGCAAAGAGGTGATTGAATGGAAATTATCATTCAGAATAAGAGCTTTGATTTTGCTGTGAGAATAGTAAATCTTTATAAATTTCTTACACAAGAAAAGCAAGAATACGTTATGTCAAAGCAATTGTTGAAATGCGGCACGAGTATAGGTGCAAATGTCGCTGAAGCACAGAAGGCACAAACAAAACCGGATTTCAATGCAAAAATGAACATTGCTTTAAAGGAAGCCGGCGAAACTCAATATTGGTTGAAACTTTTACACAAAACAGACTATTTGACAAAGAGTGAATTTGACAGTATAGAAAGTGATGCAAAAGAAATAACGGCGATTCTTACTGCTATCTGTAAAAAAACAAATCTCAAGAAATAAAGTCAAAAACAATATTTCAACACTCTGCACTTTGCATTTTGCATTTTGAACTTTGCACTTAAGAGAGGTACAACCGTAATGAACATTTTATTTGTATGCACGGGTAACACCTGCCGCAGCCCTATGGCGGAAGGTTTATTCAAAAAAATACTTGCCGATAAGGGTGTTGAAAATATATCGTGTTCAAGCGCAGGACTTTTTGCAATGACGGGTGATGAGGTTACTCCGAATTCCGTCAAAGCCTGTGAAAGATTTGCCGTAGATATTTCAGCCCACAGAGCAAGGCGCATAACGTCATATATTCTTGACGAAACGGATAAATTCGTGTGTATGACCCGTGACCACGCCGCGAGCCTTTCTCTCTATGTGCCGAGCGAAAAGGTGATTGTGCTTGGTGACGGTGTGCCTGACCCTTACGGCGGTGACCTTGAAACGTATATCCGTTGCGCCAATTCAATCCGCACGGCGCTGCTCAATCGATTCGACGAGATAACAGGGGAATAACGATGGATTTTACAATCGAAAAAATGAATACGAATCATATTTCCCGAATTGCAATTCTTGAAAAAGAATGTTTTTCTCATCCGTGGAGCGAAAGTGCGCTTGCAGATGAACTGAAAAATGATAATTCGCATTTCCTTGTTGCGGTATGTGACGAGGTTATGGGATATATCGGAGTTCAGGAAATCTGCGGCGAGGCATACA
>JAZSBC010000177.1:0-4777 GCA_045602245.1 Acutalibacteraceae bacterium
AAATCAGCGGCTCATTCACAGATAACTACACCGCTCTTGCAGGTGACCTCAACATCTGCTCAAAGAGAGGTCTTTCGGAACGTTTCGACTCAACAATCGGTGCAAACACCGTTCTTATGCCCTTCGGCGGTAAGAATCAGCTTACTCCCATTCAGGCAATGGTTCACAAGATTGCCGTTGAAAAGCAGGATACCGAAACCTGCTCACTGATGTCATGGGGCTACAACCCCTTCATCACCGAGAAGAGTCCCTACCACGGCGCTTATCTCGCAGTTATCGAATCAGTTTCAAAGCTTATTGCGGCAGGTGCGGACTTCAACGAAGTTTATCTCACCTTCCAGGAATACTTTGAGAAGCCTCTCAAAGACGGCAAACGCTGGGGCAAGCCTCTTGCAGCACTTCTCGGTGCATTCAAGGCTCAGATGGACCTCAAAATTGCAGCCATCGGCGGCAAGGACTCAATGAGCGGTTCGTTTGAGGATATCGACGTACCTCCCACACTTGTTTCATTTGCAGTTACAACCGAAAATATCAAGAACATTGTATCACCCGAATTCAAGGCAGCAGGTCACAAGGTTGTTATTCTTAAACCCGAATACACTGCTGATAATCTTCCCGACACCGCATCACTTCTTAAAGTTTACGATGAGGTTTATTCTCTCGTAACAGCAGGCAAGGCAGCCGCAATCTATACTCCCACAATGGGCGGTGTTGCGGAAGCAGTGCGCAAAATGGCAATGGGTAACGGCATCGGCTTTGATTTTGCGGATGTTTCTCTTGCAGATATCTTCGGTTATTCATACGGTTCATTTGTAATCGAGCTTAACGACGATACCGACTGCGGTACTCTCCTCGGTTACACAACAGATAAGGCAGCAATTACTCTCGGTGCGGAAAGCATTGACTTTGCAAAGCTTCTTCCCGTTTATGAAGATAAGCTTGAAGATATTTATTCCTGCAATATCGCAATGCCCGAAAAGAAGATTGAAACCTTCGATTACAAGGCAACTACCTTTGCAAAGCCCGCAATCAGAACCGCAAAGCCCAAGGTTCTCATTCCCGTATTCCCCGGCACAAACTGCGAATACGATTCTGCAAAGCACGCAGAAAGGGCAGGTGCAGAAACAGAGATTTTCGTTATTAACAACCTTTCAGCTTCAAGCATTGCAAAGTCAGTTGAAGATTTCGCAAAGAAGGTTGCAGAGAGCCAGATTATCTTTGTTCCCGGCGGCTTCTCAGGCGGTGACGAGCCCGACGGCTCAGGCAAATTCATTACCGCATTCTTCCGCAATGCCGAAATCAAGCAGGCTGTAACAGAGCTTCTTGAAAAGCGTGACGGTCTTATGCTGGGTATCTGCAACGGCTTCCAGGCACTTATCAAGCTTGGTCTTGTGCCCTACGGCAAGATTATTGACACTGCTGGAACCTGCCCCACTCTCACATACAACCCCATCGGCAGACACCAGTCAAAGCTTGTTCGCACAAAGCTTGTTTCCAACAATTCTCCCTGGCTTTCAAAGGCAAAGCAGGGCGAGATTTACACCGTGCCCATTTCACACGGTGAAGGCAGATTCATTGCAGACGAAGCTCTCATCAGAAAGCTTGCTGCAAACGGTCAGATTATCACCCAGTATGTTGACTTTGACGGCAACGCAACAAACGATATCGCATTCAACCCCAACAACTCTGATTTCGCAATCGAAGGTATCGTTTCACCCGACGGACGCGTACTCGGCAAGATGGGTCACTCGGAAAGAACCGCTCCCGGACTTTATAAGAACGTTCCCGGCGAGTTTGACCTCAAGCTCTTCGAATCAGCGGTTGAATACTATAAATAATATAATGTAATAAATAAAGGCTTGTTCGGTTGAACAAGCCTTTTATTTTATCAGAATTTTGCGGGGGCAACGCGGTGTTTTCTGTTTTTGTGGTGGGGTTTCGGCTCGATATTGCCTGCTCTGGTGAGTGCAATTTTTGTGAGCATCGGACCGAAAAGCTCATAGATAAGAACGGAGAAAAGGGAGATGTTTCTTACCATCACGCCAACCTCGCCGAGTTCAAGTGCCGTAACGGACATTCCGAGCGCAACGCCTGCCTGGGGCAGAAGCGTGATGCCGAGATACTTTGAGGTTTTGTCGTCGCATTTTGTGATTTTTGCGCTTGCATATGCGCCGAAATATTTGCCGAGCGAACGGGATATAATATAAGCCATACCGATGCCGACAACGGCTATATCGGTAAACACGCTCAGTTCAAGCTCCGCACCGCTGAGCACAAAGAAGAGTGCGAAAAGAGGCACGGTCCATTTATCGGTTTTTTCCATAATTTCCGCAGAGAAATCGCAGATGTTGCAGAAAATTGTTCCGAGCATCATACAAACGAGAAGCACCGAGAAACCGATATGGATTCCGCCGATTTCAAATTTGAGCATTGAAATGGCAACGGTGAAAAGAACGCAGGTAACGGAAAGGCAAAGTCGCTTGCTGTTTGAATTGAAGAATCTTTCAAACAGTGAGAAAAGACCGCCCATAATCGCACCTAAAAGGAGCGAAAGCGCAATTTCAATCAGCGGTTCAAGAATGATTGCGGTGAGGTTGAACTCACCGTGTTCAACCGCCTTTGCGATGCCGAAGGATACCGCAAAAATAACAAGACCCACGGCGTCGTCGATTGCAACGATGGGGAGAAGCAAATCGGTGAGCTTACCCTTTGCTTTATACTGGCGCACAACCATAAGAGTTGCGGCAGGAGCCGTTGCGGCGGCAACCGCACCGAGGATAATCGCCATTGAAAGCGGAAGCTTTTCTTCACCGAGAACAAAATGAAGACCGATAAGCACCGCATCAACAAGAAGCGTTGCGATAAGTGCCTGGAAAATACCGATGAAGGTTGCTTTTCCGCCGATTTTTTTGAGCTGTGAAATTCTGAATTCGTTGCCGATTGCAAATGCGATAAAGCCGAGCGCCGCATCCGAAATAATCTTGAAATCGGTTACGTTTTCGTGTGAAACGAAGCCGATACCCTCAAAACCGAGCCTGCCGATACCGTATGGCCCGATGATGATACCTGCAATAAGATATGCCGTAACTGCAGGCAAGCCGAGGGGTTTAACAACACGGGTGAGGATAAGACCCGCGCCGAGCGCAATGGAGATACATAACAAAGTTTCCATTTTTTCACCTTACTTATTTTTTTAATCCTAAATAGGTATATCACAATGAATTTTTAAAGTCAAGAGTTGCTTTTACTAATCAACAAAATTTGTAACACTGTTACTAAATCCGTTTGTTCTATTGACATTTTTATAATAAAAGTGCTAATATAAAATGTATGAAAAAGGAGGTCTTTTCTATGGATTTACAGAAAATTATCAACCAGAAAAGCAAGGCTGCCGATTACATAATCAAAGAAATCACCCATGTAATCAAAAGCTGCGGAAAAAGAGATCCCGGTTCGGAGGGTGAAAAGAAGTCCTGCGAATATATGGCAAAGGTTCTCGAAAAGAAATGCGGCTGCGAAGACGTAAAGGTTGAGAGCTACACCGTTGCTCCCCGCGCATTCTACGGCTGGATTTATTTCACAATCACCTTTGTTCTGCTTGCGATTGCGGCATATTTCTTCATTCCCGTTGTTTCAATTCCGTTGATTCTTGCAGGCTTTGCCATTGTTCTTATTCAGTTCGGTGTTTATAAAAAGCTTCTTGACCCTCTTTTCAAGAAAAAGACCAGCCATAACGTTACGGCTATCAAAAAGTGTAAGGGCGAAGTTAAGAGAAGAATCATCTTCAACGGTCACCCCGATGCAACCTGGGAATGGCCCGTAAACTATGCTCTCGGCGGTGTCGGCTTTGAAGGTCACGCAATCATCGTTGTAGTTGGCGCACTTTTCTATCTCGGTCTTGCAATAGCAAAGGTTGTTATGGGCAGCTACGGTTTCGCAATGCCCGCAATGGATGATATACTCACCAAAATCGGTCTTTGGGGACTTATCTTTGTTCCCTTTGCAATCGGTCTTTACTTTATGGTAAACTACAGACGAGTTGTTGACGGCGCAAACGATAACCTCACAGGCTGCTATATGGGCATCGCAGTGCTTAAATACCTCCACGACGAAGGCATCGAGCTTGAAAACACCGAGGTCGGCGTTATTCTTACAGGCTCCGAAGAAATCGGTCTCAGAGGCTCAAAGGCATGGGTTGAGGCTCATAAAGACGAATTCAAGGACGTTCCCACGTTCTTCTACGCATTCGACACAATCAACGAACCCAAATATCTTATGGCTAACTACCGCGACCTCAACGGTACGGTTAAATCAGATGCAGAAGTTGCAGACCTTTTCTACGAGGCTGCTCAGGCTGTAGGCGTGCCTTGCAAGAAGGGCTGGATTCCTCCCCTCGGCGGTGCTGTTGACGCAGCGGCATTCACTCAGGGCGGTTTCAGAGCTGCAGGCGTAACAGGTCTTAACCACAAGCTTGAGAGATATTACCATACAAGACTCGACTCCTATGACAATATGAACAAGGACGGTATCGCAAACTGCTTTGCGGCAACGGTAAAAACCCTTGAAATGTTCGATAACGGAGCAAAACAGTAAAAAAGAAAGGCTTGCATCTGCAAGCCTTTTTATTTTTGCGTGCGATTCGTGAATCGCACAATATGAGTGAATAATGAACAGTTAATGCTCCACCTTCGGGGAGCTGTCCGCAGGACTGAGGGGGTTAATATAATCGGGTAAGGGCGAAGCCCTTCCGAAATTATTATTCATTATTTATTATTTA
>JAZSBC010000178.1:0-6868 GCA_045602245.1 Acutalibacteraceae bacterium
TGATCCATAAGGTCGTAAACGGGCTTCATAACTTTAAGACCGAAGCTTGTAACAAGATGACCCATTTTGCTCTCAACGGGAACCATCTTTGTTGCGCCGAATGCTTCGCCGTAAAGCACAAGTGTCTTCATGACCTTTGCCATTGCTTCACCCTTGGAGCCGTTGAGAATATCAAGTTCTTCTTGGGTGAGATTCATTTTGTACTCCATATTAACATATCCTTTCGATGTAAAGAAAAGTCACATTTTTGAATGCAAACCCTTCTTTACACAAATTTACACTTTATTGTATCATTTTATAATCACAAATTCAATATGAAATAAAGAATTTTATAAAAGTATTTTTACCGAAAAGTTAATTTGCCGCATATAATATACGGGGGGATGCAGGTGAAATACGGATATTATTATCGCCGCAAAAAAACGGTGCTGTTCAGAATCATCTGCATAATACTTGCAATTTTTACGGGTGTTTTGCTTACCGATGCAAAGCTTCGCCCTGCAATTTATGACCTTGCCGCCGTTGAAGCAAAGGCGGTTGCCGTTAAAATCATACATACAGCCGTTGAAAAAATTCTCGCCGGAAGCGCTGTTTCATATGCCGATATAGTCAGTATAAGCAGGAATGACAGCGGAAGCATAACGGGAATTACAACCGATATAGTGAAGCTGAATCTTTTTAAATCGCAAATTACAAATGCCGTTGATGATGAGTTCGTATCAAAGGGAAGCACAAAAGTTTCCGTGCCTCTGGGGTCTGCAAGCGGAATAACGTTTCTTTCGGGATGCGGACCTTACGTCAGTGTGAAAATAAGTATGCTTTCGTCAACGCAGTCCGATTTTGAAAATATATTTGAAAGCGCAGGCATAAATCAGACCCAGCACAGCGTTATGCTCAATCTCTCAACGCAGGTTATTCTGACTATGACGGGCAGACGGATAACAACAAACGCGGACACTTCTTTCTGCGTTGCACAGACGGTGATTGTAGGCACTGTGCCGAATGTTATGGTTGAATGAAAATTTCATTGATTTTATCGTCAAATATTGGTATAATAAAACAATCAAATCAGTAAGGAAGTATAGGCTATGCAGTTTGAAAATGCAAAAGAAAGAGCAAAAGAACTCAGAGATTTACTCAATTACCACAGCCATAAATATTACGTTGAAGATAACCCCGAAATAGGGGATTACGAATATGATATGCTCCAGAGAGAGCTTGCGGCAATCGAAAAGGAATATCCCGAGCTTATAACCCCCGATTCGCCGACTCAGCGAGTGGGCGGAAGTGCCGACGGTATGTTTGAACCCGTTGTTCATACCGTTCCGCTCGAGAGCCTTCAGGATGCTTTCAGCGTTGAAGAAGTGCGTGCTTTTGATACAAGAGTCAAGGACGTTTTCAGCGATGCCGAATATGTTGTTGAACCTAAAATAGACGGTCTTTCGGTTGCGCTTGAGTATGAAAACGGAGTTTTTGTGAGGGGTTCAACCCGAGGTGACGGCAACGTCGGTGAAGACGTTACCGCAAACCTCAGAACAGTGAATTCAATACCTCTGCGCCTTAAAGAAGACGTTACCGTTGAGGTCAGAGGCGAAGTTTATATGCCCAAAAAGGTTTTTGCCGCACTTGTTGAAGAGCAGGAGCTTAACGGCGAAAAGACTTTTAAAAATCCACGTAATGCGGCTGCAGGTTCACTCCGTCAGAAGAATCCTAAGATAACCGCTTCAAGAGGTCTTGACATCTTTGTTTTTAATATTCAGCGAATAGAAGGCGTGAATATTTCAGGTCATAAGCAGTCGATAGATTACCTTAAAACTCTCGGCTTCAAAACGATTCCGTTCTATAATAAATTCGGTACCGCAGACGAAGTTCTTGCGGAGCTTGACAGAATAGGCGAAATCCGTTCTTCTCTGCCGTTTGATATCGACGGTGCGGTTATCAAAACCGATTCGTTTTCTCAGCGTGCCGAAATCGGCAGCACCGCCAAATTCCCCCGATGGGCGCTTGCATTCAAATATCCTCCCGAAGAAAAAGAAACAACCGTTGTTGATATTGAAATCGCAGTCGGCAGAACGGGTGTATTAACCCCCACAGCCGTATTTGAACCCGTGCTTGTTGCAGGCTCAACCGTTTCAAGAGCAACTCTTCATAATCAGGATTTCATTGATGAAAAAGATATCAGACTCGGCGACAGAGTTGTTATCCGCAAGGCGGGTGACATTATTCCCGAGGTTATAAAAGTTATATCTCACTCCGAAAACAGCGAAAAATTCCGTCTGCCGTCGATTTGTCCGTCGTGCGGTGCAAACGTTATCCGTGAAGAAGACGAAGCGGCGGTAAGATGCGTTAACCCCGAATGTCCTGCACAGCTTTTGCGTAATCTTATCCATTTCTGTTCAAGAGATGCGATGGATATTGAGGGTATGGGTGATGCTGTTCTTGAAAAGCTTGTTTCAAACGGACTTCTTACCAAAGCAAGCGAAATTTATACGCTCAAAAAAGAAGATTTTATGACCCTTGAAGGCTTCAAGGATAAATCATCGCAGAATCTTGTTGATGCCGTTGAAATTTCAAAGAAAAATGACCTTTCAAAGCTTGTTTTTGCGCTCGGCATACGCCACGTCGGTCAGAAAGCAGGCAAAATACTTGCGGATTATTTCGGCACAATGGAAAATATTATGAACGCCGATATTGAAAAACTTACCGCAATCGAAGGTTTCGGCAGCATTATGGCACAGAGCGTTGTTGATTTCTTCTCTCTTGAGCAAACCAAAAGAGAAATTGAAGCCCTTGCGGCATACGGCGTTAATATGAATTCTCAAAAAGAGAAAATCGACAGCCGTTTTGAAGGCAAAACCTTTGTGCTTACAGGCACTCTGCCCACATATTCAAGAAACGAAGCAAGCGAAATAATTGAGAAATTCGGCGGAAAAACAGCGTCGTCTGTTTCAAAAAAGACAAGCTATGTGCTTGCAGGCGAAGATGCAGGCAGTAAGCTTGTTAAAGCACAGACACTCGGAGTAACGATTATTTCCGAAGCCGAATTCAATGAGATGATAAAATGAGATATTCAAAAGAACATTGCTGGGTTGAAAAGACCGAAAACGGAGTAAAAATCGGAATAACCGATATTCTCCGCAACAGAATTTGTAAAAATTTTATCATTAATCTTTGCGATGAAGATGAATATATCAGGGCAGGGGAAATTATGGGCGACGTTGAATCCTGCGACTGGTTTGATATTATCGCCCCCGTCAGCGGCACGGTTGTTCGCGTCAACGATGAACTTCTCTCAAATCCGCAGATTCTTCTCGAAGAAAACGTCTGGCTTGCAGAATTTGCAGACGTTTCATATCCGCTGCCGCTTATGAGCGAAAATGAATATAAGAAAACCGCTGTTCACAATCCGTGAACGGCGGTTAATCTTTGGTGTATCTTATTATTTCTGCGGGAGTGCAGTCGAGCATTTTGCAAAGGTCATTGAGAGTTACCGTGCTGATAGGTTTGTTGTGCTTGAGGCGGTCTATCAGACTGCGGCTGACATTGAAATCCTTTATCAGTTTATATGTTGTTATGCCTTTGGCTTTCATTGTTTCATAAAAAGGCTCATAAGTTATCATTTTTATCACCGAATCAATTATATTTTATACTCTTACTATTGACAATTATCTATAAAACGAGTATAATTTAATAAAAACGGAGAGGAGTAAATTTTATGAAATTCAAAAAGCTTTTATCAGTTATTCTGGCAATAGTATTGTGCCTTTGTTCATTAACCGTTGTTGCTTCAGCGGAAGAAGATGAAGGGTTGAGGTATGAAGATGTTGAAGTTTCTGTTGTTTACAGACCTTTGAAAAGCTTATTTGTTATCGGTGTTTCGAATCCGGTTTTGGAAGATACGGTTATTAAGGTAACTTATCCTGACGGTAAAATTGAAAAAGTTAAAATAGAAAAAGATGAAAATGATTTTTATTTTGCCGATAAATATCGTATTTATACAAGTACTTTTAATGACCCTCAGTTAATAAGTTCCGGTTTGAATAATGGAAAAATAATCGTCAGATATGACTCAGAAGATGGAGTGAGATATTCCGGGGCATATACTGATTATACGTATCTGTATATTCCGTCTGCAGAAGAATTGTTTTATGCAATATCGTCTTTGATAAGAATATACAGTCCTTTCAACTGATTTTAAATAAATATTATAAAACCCTTGCAATTTTCGTATCCTTGTGCTAAAATGCTATGGATATATAAAAACGCAGAGATCGGGAGAGTAAGCATCTTTCAAGCACTCAAGAGAAAATCCGTCGGCGGCTGGAAGCGGATTGTGTGAGAATTTGCCGAAGTTCACCCGTTAGCGGTGAAGCTGAAATTGCAGTAGGTTTCAACGGTAATCCCCGTTACGGATAAATGAGTGCACGGTATTTTTACCGTGAATGCAGGGTGGTACCGCGAGTTAATTCGTCCCTCGTCATCGTCAGATGGCGGGGGCTTTAATTATATAAATTATGAAAGGATTGATATAAAATGACCCAGAAATCCCTTGAGTTAAAGCAGCTTTTTGAAGAAAAGCTTGCCGCAGTTGCCGCAACAGCGGATATCGAGCAGCTCAGAATCGAATTCCTCGGCAAAAAGGGTTCGGTTGCGGCTCTTATGCAGGAGCTTCGCAACGTACCCAATGACCAGAAAAAAGAAGCAGGTCAGAAAATCAACGAAACAAAGCAGTTCATCGAAGGTGCAATCGCATCAAAAATCGAAGAACTCAAGGCTCTTGAAGAACAGAAGCTTATCGACAGCGCAGAAAGCTACGATGAATCAATGCCCACCGATGCCGCTCTCGGCTCATACCATCCCATCACTCTTACACGCCGCAGAGTTGAAAGCATCTTCCTGAGCATGGGCTTCACAATCGAAGATTATTCGGAAATCACAGACGATTACAACTGCTTTGAGGCTCTCAATATTCCCAAGCATCACCCTGCAAGAGATATGCAGGATACCTATTATCTGAGCACGGGTCAGCTTCTCAAGACCCATACTTCGGCTGCTCAGAACACAATTCTCCGCAAGTATGCTCAGAATCTCGAAAACGGCAATCCCATCAGAGCAATCTTCCCCGGCAGATGCTTCAGAAACGAGAAGATTGATGCTTGCCACGAAAACACTTTCTTCCAGATGGAAGGAATGATGGTTGATAAGGATATCTCAATTTCAAACCTTATCTATTTTATGAAAACCATGCTTTCCGAAGTGTTCCAGAAGGATATCACCGTCAGACTCCGTCCCGGTTTCTTCCCCTTCGTTGAACCCGGCTTTGAGCTTGATATTCAGTGTACTATCTGTAAGGGTAAAGGCTGCCCCTCCTGCAAGGATTCAGGCTGGCTTGAGCTTTGCCCCTGCGGTATGATTCATCCCAACGTTCTTACCGCCGCAGGCATCGACCCCGAAAAATATATCGGCTTCGCTTTCGGTCTGGGTATGACAAGACTTGCGATGATGACATACGGCGTTAAGGATATCCGTGTGTTCAACAGCGGCAGCCTTAAGTCACTTTCACAGTTCACCGAAAAATCATTCACCAGACCCGAAGAAAGCAAGGAGGCATAAGAAATGTTTGTATCAATTAATTGGATTAAAGATTATGTTGACCTTGACGGAATAGACATTAAAAAGCTTATCGAAAGCTTTACGCTTGCAACCGCAGAGGTTGAAGACATTATCGAAAAGGGTGCCGACGTTGAAAACGTTGTAGTCGGCGAAATCCTTTCTGTTGAAAATCATCCCAACTCAAAGAAGCTTCATCTTCTCAAGGTTGATGCAGGTTCAAAGGTCTGCAACATCGTTTGCGGCGCACCCAACGTTGCAGTCGGTCAGAAGGTTGCTCTTGCGCTTGCAGGCGGCAGAGTCTGCGGCGGAGAAATAAAAATCGCAACCGTAGCGGGCTATGAATCGGAAGGTATGTGCTGTTCGGAAAAAGAACTCGGCATCAGCGATGACCATTCGGGCATTATGGAGCTTGATTCTTCACTCGCAAACGGCACAAACATCAAGGATATTTTCCCCATCGACGATATTATTTTTGAAGTTGATAACAAATCGCTCACCAACCGTCCCGACCTCTGGGGTCACTACGGTATCGCAAGAGAGCTTGCCGCCCTCGCAGGCAGAGAACTCAAGCCTCTTGAACTCGGTGATCTTTCATATGACGGCGACGAAAAGGTTGACGTTAAAATCGGCAGAGAAGACCTTGTTTACAGATATTCCTGCATCAAGATGGATAACATCACCAAGAACAAGAGTCCTCTCGATATGAGAATCCGCCTTTATTACTGCGGTATGAGAGGCATCAATCTTCTTGCAGACGTAACGAACTACATTATGCTTGAAATCGGTCAGCCCACTCACGCATTCGCAGGCAACGCAATCGAAAACATCGTTGTTACAACTCCCAAGGAAAAAACGACTTTCACCACTCTTGACGGCGTTGAAAGAACCATTGACGAAGATACTCTTATGATTTGCAACGGCGACACACCTGTCGGCATTGCAGGCATTATGGGCGGCCTTGAATCCGAAATCGTTGAGGATACCGGCTCGGTTGTGCTTGAAAGCGCAAACTTTGACGGCGTAAGCATCCGTAAGTCATCATCAAGACTCGGCCACAGAACAGATGCAAGCGCAAGATATGAAAAGATGCTTGACCCCGAGCTTACTCTCGATGCAGTCGGCAGATTTGTAAAGCTTGACAAGGATATTGACAGCGGCGCAAGAGTTGCATCAAAGCTTACAGATGAATATGTAAGAAAATATCCCGAAATTTCACTTTCGTTTGATAAGAAATATGTTGACCGTTATACAGGTA
>JAZSBC010000179.1:0-1546 GCA_045602245.1 Acutalibacteraceae bacterium
TCTGACCCGATTTCCCTTTTAATCTACTCTGCAAATGCGTTTCAAACCGCAGATAAATTATATTATTTAATTATATCAATGTCAAGGTCTCTGCCGAGATTGCAGGTGTAGCACCATTTTATTTCGTCGCCGTCAGCAAGCGCATAGCTTTCGCAGCCGACAGACGGTGATTCGCCGTTCACAAAATAAATCCATCCCGAAGAATCGCCGAAATCCGTTTCATAGAGATTGTTGATTCCTTCGATATATCCCATATTTGCAGAAAAGAGTATGCCGTTTTCTTTGCAGACTGCGGCAAGAACGTCATAAACCGTGTCACCGTTGCCGATTTTGACCTTGGTTTCTTTAAGAATAACGCCGTCTGACGGTATATGCTTTTCGCCGCTTTCCTTTACGGTATCGCACCTGATTGAAACGGTAACGGTGCCTACGGAATCGTTGTTTTTGTCCGAAAAGAAAAAGTTCAGAGCAAGCGCAATAATCACCGCAGCAAGAACGGCAAGAACCGCAACGGCGGGTTTCTTTCTGCCTTTAAACCACAAGAAAAAGCAGACCGCAATTATCAGCGCAAACGCCGCCGCAATCAGCGGAGTTAACTTCTTATCTTTCACCTGTGTTTGCTTCGCCTGAGCCGTCTTTTTTTCCGTTATGTCAGTGAAGCAATACGATGTTTCAGTTTCAGGCGCTTCTTCGGTTACGCTTTCAGATGCCTGCGTTGCGGTCTCAGCGGTCACGGGTTCGGTTGCCGTTTCGGTTTTAGTTTCATTGAAATCATAAAAATCGGGGTTGCCGTTTTTAAAATTATCATAGGCAATCGCCGCACACAGCACCTGAACGGTTGCGGTGGAGTTGCTTCCTTCGCCAAGCTTATGGCAACAGCTGCCGTCGGGCAAAATAAAACGTTCGGTTGCGTCAAACAGAGTGTTGCCGTTTTTGATAAACCGACCGTCTGTTTCCGCATCAATTCCAAGTGACGAAAGTGCAATAATCACCTGCGAAACGCTCTCGGGATTGCTCACACCGTAACTTGAATAGCTGCCGTCATCATTCTGACAACCCGACAGAAAGCCGAGCGCCCTGTCAACGGCGGATTTCACTGCAGAATCGGCATTGTAATAAGGTGCCAGCGCCTGAATCGCCATTGCAGAAGCATCAGCGTCGCCGTTTCCGCCCATAATTGCCCATCCGCCGTCACTGAGCTGAAACGAAAGTATTTCGCTTATCAGCTCAGATTGAGAATATTTTTCGCTTGTGCATCCGTTATTGAGCAGATGCAGACCGAAAACAAGGCTCATTATCCCCTGCTCGCCGATCGAATTATCAATCGCCTTGCTGATATAAGGGTTTTCTTTGTCGCCTGTTGCAACAAAGGTGAGAGCGTATTTCAGCCTTGACGATGCAGAGCCGACCTCGTTTTCGGCAAGGTAACCGTTCAAAGCAGCTGTATAAGCCGAAAAATCATAATCTCCGCAGTTGCTCAGAGCAATAACATACCACTCCGAGCCCAGACCTGCATTCAGTGTCAGCTCACCGTCAATCCACCCCT
>JAZSBC010000180.1:0-15223 GCA_045602245.1 Acutalibacteraceae bacterium
TTTTCAACGATTATAATGGAGTAATTTGTTATGAAAAAAAGCTACTGTATTTGCAATAAATCAATCTGCATTGAAGCGGAGTATTTTCCGGGCGATAATCCTCTCTGGAAGCTGTTCGAGACCGAGGACACCGCGGCAGATATTAACGTCAGCTGCAGGCTGTGCGACGAGCTTCCGCCGATTCCTTCCGTTAATGCGAAAAAGTCGGGCGAGTTCAGAATTTCAGCCGACGGCGAAACCGTTTACCGTGAATTCCCTATGGGTACTGTTCCGGGCGCGCTGACGGTATATTCCCCTGCAGATACATCTTCAAGCAACACTTTTTTCACACAAAGAAGCTTCCCTGTAATGATGGACGGCAGATATATGTGGAGTTCGGTTTCACTCGCTCAGCTTCTGCTTTCAAAAAACGCATTTTTCATTCATTCGTCATATGTTTCCGTTCAAGGCAAGGCGATTCTTTTCTCTGCACCAAGCGGTACGGGTAAAAGCACGCAGGCTGCTCTGTGGGAGAAACACCGCAATGCCGAAGTAATCAACGGCGACAAGGCAGGCATTCTTGTTGAAAACGGCGCTTATGCCTGCGGCGTTCCGTTCTGCGGAACAAGCGGAATCTGCAAAAACAAAACCTTACCTCTCGGCGCTGTTGTTCTCCTCAGCCAGGCTCCCGAAAACAGCATAAGGCGGCTCGCGGGAATTGAAGCACTGAAGGGTGTTTTGCGCAACGTTTATCTTGACCTTATCGCTCCTGGCGAGCAGGGCGCAATCATCGACCTGCTGATAACCCTTCTGGAAACGGTTCCCGTTTATATGCTGAACTGTACGGCGGATGAAAATGCAGTTATCACCCTCGAAAAAGAACTGCAGAACGGAGGTGTTATCTGAATTGACGCTGAACCACGATGCTTTCATATCAAAACTTTTTGCCAAATCAGATAAATCCTCAATCCCGCTTTCGGGTTCGTTTGAACTCACCTCACGCTGCCCTCTCGACTGCAGAATGTGTTACATCCACCGCAAAGAAAACGACTGCAGGGCAATCGGTCTTGAAAAAGATACCGAATGGTGGCTCAGGCTTGCGGAGGAAGCCCGGAACGCAGGGATGCTGATGCTCCTTTTAACGGGCGGTGAACCGCTGTTGAGAAAAGATTTTGAAGAAATCTATCTCGGCGCAAAAAAACTGGGGCTTCTCGTTTCGGTCAACACAAACGGAGTTCTCATTAACGACAAAAAAATAAAACTGTTTGCGGATAATCCTCCGCAAAGGCTCAACATCACTCTTTACGGTACGTCCGAAGAAACCTATTCAGCCCTTTGCGGCAACGGTGAGGCATATAGCAAAACTGTCAACGCAATTAAGGAGCTGAAAAAAGCAGGGGTCGCCGTTAAGATAAACTACAGCATCACCCCCTATAATTCGGGTGACAGTGCCGAAGCTTATGATTTTGCAAAATCTCTCGGCATCCCTATTCAGTCCGTCAGCTACATTTTCTCACCCGTCAGAGCATACGGCGATGCGGTGAGGCTCTCGGCAGAGGATGCGGCAAAGGCTAATTTCGAATGGCGAAGGCGTGTTCTCGGCGATGAGGATATGCGCAAATTCATCAGATTCAGGCAAGGTGCAAGCGAAGATTTCTGCGGCGAAAGAATTAACTGCCGCGCAGCGCTTTCAACCTTCTGGGTCACTTGGGACGGTTTAATGACTCCCTGCGGAATGATGACAAGCCCTTCGGTTGAAATAAAGAACTTTTCCTCGGCGTGGCAATATCTTACGGGCGAAAGACAAAAAATCCTTCTCCCCAAAGAATGCGGCGAATGTCCGCTTCGCAAAAACTGCGATATGTGCGCCGCAGTTTCAATGGCAGAATGCGGCAGGGCAGATTCGGTTCCGCCGTATGCCTGCAAAAAAGCGCACGAATATCAAAAACTCTGCAATGATTTTCTATCAGGGCAATAATTATCCGATTTTCGGATTTTAATTCATAAATTATTTTTTCGACATATACGGAGGTTAAAGTATGAAGAAAATATCTAAAAAAGTCATCTCAATTCTGCTTTGCATTGTGATGGTTATCGGCACTTTCGCCGTAGCAGGCATTAATATTGCCGATCTTTTCACAACAAAAGCAGAGGCTTACACCAACACCACCATCGGTAGAATCACGCAGCAACAAGTTGTAGGTACAAGCGGAAGTATCAACGGCATACTGGCTCGTGATTTTTGGTACTCTGTTTACGCAAACGGCTATTTTAACGGTCACAGTGAACCCACCAATATGGTCATTCCGGGTCTCGGCGACAGCAATGACTATACCCCTCAGGGTATGACATATTGGCCCGATAAAAACTGGGTTCTTATGTCTGCATATGATGCAAGCGGTCAGGGTCGTGCATCCTGCATTTATGCTATTGACGTTTCAACCGGTAAGTTTGTTGCCTTATTCAATATCTACAACGCAGACGGTTCGGTTAACACAAGCCACGGCGGCGGTATTGCTGCTTCGGAACACAACTTCTATTATGCCGACTCAGGTTCAAAAATATCATATGTTCCCCTTTCGGAGCTTGACGTTGCGGCAGGAACAGAAAAGAACATCACCCTCAAAGGCTCGGTTAACTTTGCCGGCGAAATGAACAGCGCAAGCACCTCTTACTGCTGCTATGACGACGGTGTACTCTGGACCGGCAACTTCTATCTCAGCAGCGAAGACAGCTATAAACAACCCGCAAACGCATCGTATAACAGTATGCTTTTTGGTTATAATCTTGAGGGTAACTCTTCTGCCGAAGAATGGAACTACCTTTGCGGCAAATACAAAAATCTTGTTAACGTTACCGCTGCTTCAGGCTCAGGTTCAAGCAACGGTGCAAATCTTACCTGGAACGCATATAAAAACGGTGACAGCGTTGACGTTACCGGTACAATCACCGCACCCACGGCATATGTTGGCGAATTCTGCCCCACCTTTGCTTCTCTTACTCTTACAGAGGGTAAAAGCTACGTTATTGAATTCATATCCAACTATAAAGATGCAGACCTCTATATTTTCGCCCCCAACGGCGGCGGTCACACCAACACAAAGCAATCCTCACAGACTGTCAAGACCCAGCTTCCCGACGGCAGATGGCATTATAAAATGCCCTTCACAGCAGGTCTTAAGCCCGCAGGTGCAGACAGCTTATGGCCCACAACACAATCCACAAACGGAACTTATACCGGCACATACACAATGCGTTTTGACCAGGACGCAATTCAGGCAGGCGAAGCAAGAAACTTTGCAATGACCGATATCGCAGTAAGAGAAGCGAACACATACAGCGGCAATGAATACAACTGCGACCGTATTCACTTCGCAGGCACAGCCGGCAACCCCACCTACGTTGTTGCTTTCCCCAACAACATCACTGCCAAAATGAAATATCACAATGCAGAAAAAGGCGTTTCCATTCCCTTCGACAGAATCCAGTATGCTATGGTTGATAACGGCAGAATTTACGTAAGCCGTTCGTGGAGCAGACTTATAGCAAACGGCAACCATATCAGTGAAATTGATATTATTGATATTGACCTTAACGTTCCCGGCACGGAATCTATCACTGTAAACGGCTCAACAAGAAATGACTGCTACGTTATTGCCGATAACCAGATTAATCAGTTCCATAATCTTTCAATGGGTGAAGCACTTTGTGTAATTGATGATTATCTCTATACTTTCACCGAATCAGCCGCATATAACTACAGAAAGAAAAACTGGGATTCAAGCAGAACTTCAGATAACGGCTCAACCAGCGTCGCAACACAGCCGGTTGACGTTGTATGGAAGATTGACCAGTATGCTCTTATGGGCGAAGAAAGAAACGCCCTTTCATCATCCGCAGAAGGCGTTGCGGGTGCTTCTCTTGTTGATACATATGTAAAGGTCAACAGTCTTGACGAAATCAACTATAACGATGAATATTTGATCGTTTATGAATCCGACGTGAAGGCTGCAAACGGCAATAAAATTCTTTATGCTCTCGATTCATTCGGCGGCTTCAAAGACGGCTGTGTTCCCAAGAACTCTGCAGGTACTCAGGCAAACACCGCCGACTCAATCGGTATAGTCGGTCACCCGATAACGAAATATGCAACCGACGGCGATAATCTCAAGCTTAACGACCCTGCAAGCGACGATAAAGGCTCGCTTCACTGGAACCTCATCGGCGCAGAAACAGGCGCATTCCGTATCCAGAACAAAGATAACTACTACGGAAAATATAAAAACTTATATTTCGGTTCGCGTCTTATCTATATGATGAACAGCGAAGGAACAACCTCGAAACTTGACCATATTAACATCAAGGATAACGGCGACGGAACTTTCAGCTTCTATTATAAGGGAGATGCCGATTATTATCTTTGGTGTAACGACGGCAGCGTTCCCGCTTATATGGATGCATACGATGCAATTTATAACAACCAATACGCTTTCGGCGGCGACAACCCCGAAACAACCGATACTGTAGAATCAGGTTCGGCAAAGGCTTATGCAGGTCAGACTGAAGAAGCAGGCACCTTCCACTCCGACGCTTTTGCCAAGCACAACGCAACCAACTCGGGCAACAAGACCGGCGAAGCGGTCAATGAAAAATACACAAAATTCCATATTTACCGCCGCGATGAAGACACAACAATCGCAGGTGAAAGCGGTCTTTCAACAGACCTCACCGCAGAGCTTAAGGATGACGGAACATACACAATAACCCTCGAATCCTATTCGACCGGTCAGACAATTACCAAGAAATCAACAAACGGCAAGCCCATTGACTTTGTGTTTGTTCTTGACACCTCCGCATCAATGATTAACAGTAAGGACGTTCCTTATTGGGGTCAGTCAGACTATCCCGAGCCTTACAGCTATAATCTCGCAAGCAACGATGGAAGACAGTTGAAATACGGTGAGAACAGTTATCACGGTATGTGGGATAACAGAACAGGCGGTAACTGGGTTAACAGTTGGTACTGGCACATTACAAACACCTACGATAACGCAGGAGAAGACTATTTCTTCACAATCAACAGTAACCTTGTAGCGCAGGGCAGCACAAGCGAAGGTGATATGGCTGAAAGCTACGGTTTCAAGAAGAACCCCGATAAGGGCTTTGCCGGCGGTTATTACTGGGTTGACAGAACCGGTGACGCAACACGTTTTGAGGCGTTGAAACAGTCAACTCTTGATTTCATTGAGCAGATTCAGGAACATGCAAAGAAAACCGGTCTCCAGCACAGAATCGCAATCGTTCAGTACGGCTCAACATCAACAATAGATGCAAACCAGTATGCCGACGAAGGATATTACAACACAGGTATGTATTCAACCGGCACCGGTGTTACAATGACAAATTATTCAAGCCTTATCAATTCCGGTTTCGGTCAGAACAATGCGGTTTATGAAAACGCCTTCTTCCCCGCAAGCCACGATAACCTCGAACAGATTGTCAATAATCTTTCCATAACCAAAGATGCAGATACATTTGTCGGCCACGGTATGACAATGGCGCTCAACACTGTTGCTGACCAGATGACACTCTTCAACACAAACGGCGACAAAGTCGGCGACAGAATCTACGGCACATACAGCAAGGTCGGCGGAGCAGACGGAATCACCGAAGCTGACGTCAACTCGAAAGCTGTTGTTATTAACATCACTGACGGTGCTCCCGGTTACGGCGGAAGCGACGGAGACGCTGCGTACCATGCATCAATAGAAGCGCTTAATCAAGCTAACGCAATGAAGCTTTATGATGTTGATATCTATTCCGTTCAAATCGGCGGCGATACCGTTGCTTCTTTCTCAAACACCGACTTCCTTGATGCTCTTTCGTCAAACTATATCAACGGCTCCGCAACCTCAAAATACGAAGGAAACAACAACACCCTGAACAAAGGTCAGGCTAACGGCTCCGGCTATTATATCCAGCAAAACCTCGCAAACAAGCTTGAACTCAACTCACTTTTCGACCAGATTTCTCAGGCCGGTGAAAACAACCTTCTGGAAGTTGAAACCGTAACGCTCGACAGCAACGCCGTTACTCTTCAGAGCCTCGGCAATACCTTCAAACTGACAGATGCTTCGGTTGCAACCGCAAAAACCTCGCAAATCTATTACGATTCACTCGGCAGAATTTATGAAGAAACTCCCGTAAACGCAAACTACAGCATCACCAAAAACGTTACAAACAATACGGTTCAGCTTACGGGCTTCAACTATTCAAACGAATACGTTGCTCCGGGTAACGACGGCAAAAAGCTGTATCTGCAGATTGACGGTGTTCTTCTGAATCCCGCCAAAGCGGATGAATTCGGTTTGAGCCTGCCCATCAGTAACGATGCGAAAACGGCGATTTATGCCAACTCCTCAGCCGTTTCAAGCGGAACGGCAACCCAGTATTTCCCGCAGGCATATTTTGAAGTTCCTACCTTTAATTATGTTTATGACTACGGTCTTTCAATGGTAAACTCCTCGATTTACGGAACTCCGATTTCGTTTGATACCGTTCCCGACAAGCAGGTTCCCGTTTCAACAAGCGTTAACATCGGCGGCGATGCAGCTATCGGCTACAACGGTTCGAATGTAACCTCAAATATTGCACCCACCTGCAACGGTGCAAGAGAATCTTATGTTCTCGTTAAAAAGCCCAACAACAACGGTTACTATTGGGCAAAAGTCAATATGGTTCCTGCTTCAAACGTATACTATGAAGAAGGCTTTGCAGCTGCCGTTACAAGTGACTTCAAGGATTGGTCACCCTCAGGCTCATCAGCAGGCCTTACACAGTCACTCTCCGGTGCATCGGATATTTACGGCTATGATGCCGCTTACGAAAACAGCAAAAACCATTCAAACGGCACCTCAAGGTACGTTTCAATCGGCGCTTCCGATAAACGTTCGGAAACCCAGAAATTCACCTTCACGGGTACGGGCTTTGACCTTATCTCCGCCTGCGGCACAACCACGGGTATCCAGACCGTTACCGTTAAGCAGGGCAACAGCATTAAGAAAGTATTTGTTGTTGATACATATTATAACGACTCGGCTTACGGAACGATTTATCAGGTTCCCATTGTTCACTTTGAAGGCGCATACGGAACTTATACCGTTGAAACAACGGCAACCTATCTCAGTAAAGCAGGCGCTCTCAACCACGGCACCGTTGCATCAAATTCAGTTGAAGGCACAGACCTTGAAATCCAGAGCGCACCTACCGATGCAATAACAGCGGAAGAAATTTTCACTCAGGTTGGTATGGAAGAACTTATCGGCGCTGACGTTGAACTTGTATGGATGGACGATAACTCAATCCTCAACGGCGGTACGGGCGCAGAGGGTGAAAACCTTTCAACTCAGGCAGACGGCGCTGTTTCGCTTGACAACTACTTCGACGGCTTCCGCGTTTATAATCCCATGCAGGATCAGTCTTCATATATCACAAGCGAGCAGGACGTAACCTACGTTAACCTTGTTAACAACCTTGCAAACACAAGCAACGGCATCTTCACCGATATCAAGGATATTTTCGCATATGTTGAAGGCGCAACCTTCGGCGAAGCAAGCTTCGCAAACTACAGCAAAAAAGGTCCTCAGAATGAGCTTTATCTTGCTAACGGTTCAACCGGCGTAAGCTTCAAAGTAAACCTTCCCGAAGGAGCAAGAGTAATGCTCGGCGTACGCGCTGTTTCGGGCGCTCCCAAGCTCACCGTTAACGGCAACGCAATCGCAATCAACTCGGCAACAGAGATGTATTACGATATCACAAAATACCTTACCGCAACAAACGGAGTTGCTACAGTAGCAATCACCAACAGCGGAACAGGTCTTCTTGCAGTTAACAATATGAAGCTTGTCGGCGCAACAACAGCATCGGTAAGCACACAGAGCCTTGACGAATCGGTTGCTCTTATGTCGCTCAGACCCGTGGACGTTGAATACACTCTTCCCGAGGAAGAAACAGTTGTTTCGTATCCCGGTTCAGAACCCGTAAGAGACGTTAAAAATCCCGATCCCATGCTTGATATCGACGTTGAAAGCGTTGACAACGGCTCATCAAACGGTGATAATCAGGCGAACAATGCTTTCCAGATAATTGTTAACACGCTTTCAAAACTGCTCAACAATCTTCTTTCAAGAATCCTTGAATTCATCAGAAGCATAGTTGCAGCATTCTCAACCATCAAGTTTTAAGGAGGTTTCAGAATGAAAAACTATATTAAACCCACAATCAATCTTGTGGCTGCGGTTGCAGATACGGGAACCTCCTCATCCTGCTCAACCACCGCCGAGGATATTGATCTTATTCAGAGCATCGTAGGCGGCGCAGACGCAAGCAAAATCTTCGGTTCAGGCGAACCCTGCGAAATCTCCGTTGATCTTGATATGTACTGCAAGTTCACGTCAACAGAACTCGGCGCAGCGAAGATTTTCACCTCATAATTCTAAACAATTTTCCCAACACCTGTACGGTTTTTCCGTGCAGGTGTTTTTTCGTTTGTCATATAATAAGGAAAATAATAAAAATATATAATAATATGTTGACTTTAATATTGCTATTATAGTATTATATAGTATGTATAAGTATGTATTGGTGGAGGTGCGCCATGGTCGATATTCATTGTCATATTCTGCCAGGTCTTGACGACGGGTCAGATAATTTCGAAGAGTCGCTAAGAATGGCTCGCCTTGCCGTAAACGGCGGCACAACCGCTGTTGTCACAACCCCCCACAGCAACATACCCGGCTCGTATCAAAATTATTTCGGCAAAGAATATGCCGAAAAATTCAAAGAATTCAACTCGAGGCTCAAGGCGGAGAATATTCCGCTGAAAATCTACCCCGGCAACGAAATTTTTGCCGACGAAAACGTTGTTGAACTGGTAAAAAGCAAAAAATTGCTCACGCTCAACAACTCCGGTTATCTGCTTGTTGAATTTGATTTTGTTGAACATTCCGCATCTGTCTATGACAAACTTGAAACATACATTGCAGAAGGCTTCATCCCCGTTGTTGCCCATCCCGAAAGATACGCATTCGTCATTGAAGACGATTTCGCACCTTACAGACTCAAAGAAATGGGATGCCTGCTTCAGGTAAATAAAGGCAGCCTCAAGGGCAGCTTCGGCAGAGGGGCATATTATGTGTCTCACGAAATTCTCCGCCGTGAACTTGCAGACGTTGTTGCAAGCGACGCCCACAGCCCTTATATGAGAACGCCCTATCTTGCGGATGCTTACGAAATGATAAGCGAAATTTATTCCGAAGATTATGCGGAGCTTCTGCTTACCGAAAACCCCGAAAATATTCTGAACAACAAAAAAATCCACACGTTTTAAGGTGAAAATATGAAAGTGATAAAAATTATTGTTGCCGCGGCATTCGTTATTATCACGATTGCCACTGCCGTTGTGTTTACAGGCGAAAAAATCAAAACAGACAGAACTCTTCCGCTTATAAAAATCGACGGTGAAACGATGGAGGTCAATCTTGATGCAACCGATAAAGACCTTCTCAAAGGCGTTACCGCCTACGACGAAAAAGACGGCGACCTGACGGATAAAATCATCGTTGAATCAATTTCAAGATTCACCGAAAAAGGCGTATGCAAGGTTTCATACGCAGTCTGCGATAACGATAACAACGTTGCAAAAGCAACAAGAAAAATAAAATACAAGGGCTATGAGTCGCCAAAGTTCAAGGTTAAGGAAAATCTCTGTTTCTCACTTTATGAACGAATAGATATCAGTGACATAATTTCCGCATCAGACTGCCTTGAAGGCAGCATCACAAGCGGAATAATCATCACTTCAAGCTCATACAGCGCCACCGAAGCGGGTGCATATTCAATAAACGTTACGGTCACAAACAAAAAAGGCGATAACTCAACCATCCAGCTTCCTCTCATTGTTGAGGACAGACCGATTTCTGCGCCGAAAATTGAGCTGAAGGAATATCTTGTATATACCGATAAAGGCAAAGCCGTTGACTTCAACAGCTACATCGTTGATGCGCTCGACAGCAACGAAAACAGCCTTAAAGATAAAATTCTTGTTGAATCCGATGCCGATTTCAACAAAGAAGGCACTTACCACGTTCATTACTACGTTACGGATGAAAACGACGTCAGAGGTCACAGCGTTTTAACCGTAATTGTCGGAGACTGATAAACTATGAATAAAAACAAAATTTCAATCGAATGGAACATCCTGCTGAAGGATATTGTCAGAAACTTCTGGGTTGTTGTGCTTTGCGCTCTTATCGGTGTGATGGGCAATTATCTTGCAGGTCATATCAACTATGAACCCTTATATACTTCAAGCGCAACTCTCGCCGTGTTTGCGAGCGGCAATTCGGGTTCATATTCAACCATAGCCCCTGCTAATGAAAAGGCAAACGTTCTTGTTAACGTTCTTACCGAGTCGACTGTCAAGGAATGCGCTGCGGAATATCTGGGAGTTGACGGTTTTGACGGTTCAATTTCGGCAACCGTTCTTGACAACACAAACTTTATTGAGCTGAAGGTCACGTCTGACCATCCCGAAAAAGCCTATAACCTTCTCAATGCGGTTATAAAATCCCACCATAAAATTTCCGACAAAGTATTCAAGAATGCCGGTCTTTCGGTTTTAAAGATGCCGTCAGTCCCCACAGCTCCTTCAAACCGCATATCAAACAGTAACAACAACCTTATAATTGTCGGCGCGGCAACGCTTTCTCTCGCTGTGATAGCGGTTCTTTCAATTATGAGAAACACCGTAAAAAAAGAAAGCGACTTCAATGAAAAAATCGACTCCAAACTTATCGGCACAATCGCCCATGAAAACAAGCAGATGACTCTGCAGGAGATAAAGCAAAAAAAGAAAAAAGGTCTGCTTATCCGCAGCAACGCTTATATCAGCCTGAGGTTTACCGAGAATTTCCACAAAATCGCAGCCAAGCTTGAACATATGCAGAGCAACGAGGATTGCAAGGTTTTTGCAATCACCAGCGTTGCCGAAAACGAAGGCAAATCCACCTGCGCGGCAAACATAGCGGTTTCCCTTGCCGACAGAGGCAACAAGGTTGTTCTTGTTGATTTTGACTTCAAAAAGCCTGCGCTGTATAAAATTTTTGATGAAGAGTTCAGTGAAGGAAGCGAACTTTCAGAACTGCTTGAGGGAAAGATTAACGAAAACGATTATAAATTCAAATCATATAAAAAAACTCCCCTCTTTCTTGCGTTCAGCACAAAACCTGCGCCTGACTACCGTTCGTGGATTTCAGACGGGAAGCTTGCCGCACTTGTTGAAAAACTAAAATCAACCTTTGATTATGTTATCATTGATACCGCTCCGATTTCGGTTGATACAACGGTTTCGGATATAGTCCGCATCGCAGACAAAACAATAATGGTTATCAGGACAGATACGGTTACCGTAAACGTTCTTAACGACCATATTGCAACCCTCAGCAAGGTTGGTTCAAACCTTGCAGGCTGCATTCTCAACGACGTTTATATGAATATTCTTCCGTTCAGCATCACGGGAAACGATGAGAGCAACTATTACGGCCACAAATACGGAAGATATACTCATTACGGCAATTACGGGCATTACGGTCACTACGGAAAGCATCACAGCCACAAAAAAGATGCCTCGGAAGATACCGTAACGGCAGAAAACAAAAACTGATTTGTGCAAGCTTTAGTGTTTGCAATTAAAACAAACGGAAAGAAAGATTTGATATGAATCAAAACATACAAAACAATCAGTCAAACGAAAGCAAAAAAGACGTTTTCGTCACTGTTTACCTCAGCGATTTTCTCAAGGGATTGAGGCGGTTCTGGTGGATATGCATCGCCGCCGCTGTTATTGCGGGCGGATACAAAGCGGTCAGCGAAAGAATCAACTACGTTCCCCGATACACGTCCTCAACCACGTTCACTGTGAACACTCAGCACGCAAGCAGTGCTGTTAACGGTATCTCGGTTTACACTTTCTATTATGACTCAACAACCGCATCTCTGATTTCACAAACGTTCCCGTACATTCTTCAGTGTAATCTTCTGCAGGATGCAATCTGCGAGGACCTTGATATACCGGGCGTTCCGGTCAGCCTGAGTGTTTCGGTTGTTCCCAACACAAATCACGTTACCCTCAAAGCCACGGGAACAGACCCTCAGATGGTTTACGACGTGCTTATTTCGGCAAGAGAAAATTATCCTGCCGTTGCAAAGTTTGTTGTCGGCAATATCACCTTTGATATTATCAAAGAGCCCGTTGTTGCAACGTCGCCGTCAAACGATATCAGCTATTTCAACGAAGCGGTCAAGGGTGCGATAATAGGCGTTGCTTTCGGTCTGATTATCATTCTGATTTATGTTTTGCAAAGAAAAACGGTCAAAACAAAAAACAATATCAAGAATGACCTCAACCTTGAGCCGCTCGCAACGATTCCTCAGGTGGTCTATAAAAAGAGAGCAATGCCGGGCGATAAATCCCTGCTTTTCACAAACCCCGATATCAGCAGCAGTTTTGCCGAATCGTTCAGAATACTCCGCAACGTTTTTGTTTCTTCTCTGAAAGAAAACGAAAAAATAATAATGGCAACCAGCTCCGTTCCGGGTGAAGGCAAAACAACAATCGTAACAAACCTTGCTCTTTCGCTTGCTGATCACGGCAAGAAAATTCTTCTTGTTGACGGTGATATCCGCCACCCAAGCATTGCACCCCTGCTGAACGTTGACCCTGAAGCAATAGAGTATAAAATCGTTACCGATTTATATAAAATCGCTTATCTTGAAAAATACAGAATTCATCTTCTTATTCCCACGGCAAATGAAGAAAACGAAGCAGGCTATTTCAGCTCCTCAAGCATCAAAAAGATGTTTTCTCAGGTGAGGGAAATGTTTGATTACGTTCTTGTTGACACTCCCCCCTGCGGACTTATTTCGGATGCTCTGTTTATCGCGCAGTATGCCGATGCCGCAATTTTCGTTACTTATCAGGATGCCGTAAGAATTTCAAGAATCAAAAACACTCTCGGCAATCTTATGTCAACCGATATCCGCATTCTCGGCGGCGTGCTTAACGGAACGGCGCAGGGTCTTTCGGGTTATGGTTATGGCTACGGCTATGGCTACGGAAAATACGGCTACGGTTACGGCTATGGTTACGGCTACGGTTACGGCTACGGCGAAGACCGTAAGCATAGAAGAAGACACGGCAAAAGTTCAAAGCATTCAGACACAAAACACTAAAAGGATTTGATTGAATTGAAGTTATCGAAGAATTCCTCCGGTAAAAGAAAATTTCATATTGAAACCTGGCATATCAAGGCCTTCTTCCTGATGGTTTATGACGTTATGGTAGTAAGCTTTTCTTACTTTTTTGCCTTATGGATAACACACGACTGTAAATATTCGACAATTCCGGATAAGTATCTTGACCCTTATGCTGATTTTCTTCCCATCTACATTGCAATCAGCCTCATTCTCTTTTTTGCGTTCCGTATGTATCACAGCATATGGGAATACGTGAGCATAAGAGAGCTTTTCAGGGCTGCAATCGGAAGCATAACCGTATCGGCTATCCACACCGTTGCAATATCAGTCTTTTTCGGCAGAATGCCCATACCATATCATCTTATCGGCGCAGGTCTGCAGATTATTCTTCTGCTTGCCGCAAGATTTTCTTACAGAATATTCTCCGCCATGCCCGAGCTTTTCGGCACCGATACGGGCGAGCGCTCATATCATCGGGTTATGATTATCGGCGCAGGCGACGCAGGCAGAATGCTCCTTGAAAATATTCAGAAAACAAGAGCAAACAAAGATAAAGTTATCTGTATGATTGACGATAACCCCAATAAGCAGAACAGATATTTCGACGGCGTTCAGATTGTGGGCGGAAGAGACGATATTCTTTATTGCGTCAAAAAATACAATATCGACAGAATCTATATCGCCATGCCCAGCGCATCAAAAGAAAACATAAGGGATATCGTCAATATCTGCAAGGAAACCGGCTGCGAAACAAAAACCCTGCCCGATTTCTATCAGTACGTAAACAGCGGAATAACCGCAGGCGCTCTCAAGGACGTTTCCGTTGAAGACCTTCTCGGCAGAGACCCGATTGATGCCGATATGCAGGAGGTCTATAAGCTCATCAAAGGAAAAACCATTCTCGTTACGGGCGGCGGCGGTTCAATCGGCAGCGAGCTTTGCAGGCAGGTTGCGGCTCACGAACCCGAAAGGCTGATTGTTTTTGATATTTACGAAAACAATGCCTATGAAATTCAGCAGGAGCTTAAGGATAAATATCCGAAGATGAAGCTCGACGTGCTTATCGGCTCGGTGCGTGATTCAAGAAGGCTTGACTTCGTTTTCAAAAAATATAAACCCGATATCGTTTATCACGCCGCAGCTCACAAACACGTCCCTCTTATGGAGGACAGTCCCTGCGAAGCAATCAAAAACAACGTTATCGGAACTTATAAAACAGCTTATGCCGCAATGGTAAACAACTGTGACAGATTTGTTCTTATCAGCACAGACAAAGCCGTTAACCCCACAAACATTATGGGCGCAAGCAAACGCCTTTGCGAAATGGTTATTCAGTCGTTTGACAGAAGCATAAAAGAAAACCGCCAGAAAGAAATTCCAAGAATGTTCACCCATCTTGAAGAGGAAGGCACTCTTTATGCTGACGGTGTTCCCGAAAATATCAGAACGGAATTTGTCGCAGTCAGATTCGGCAACGTTCTCGGTTCAAACGGTTCTGTTGTTCCGCTTTTCAAACACCAGATTGAAAACGGCGGTCCCGTAACCGTTACCCACCCCGAAATTATCCGTTATTTTATGACTATTCCCGAAGCTGTTTCACTCGTTCTTCTTGCAGGAGCAGATGCTCACGGCGGCGAAATCTTTGTTCTTGATATGGGTTCACCCGTTAAAATTGATACACTTGCCCGAAATCTTATCAAGCTTTCAGGTCTCAAGCCAGACGTTGATATCAGAATTGAATATACGGGTCTAAGACCGGGCGAAAAGCTCTTTGAAGAAAAGCTTATGGAAGAGGAAGGTCTCAAAAGAACTCCCAACAAGCTTATCCATATCGGCAACCCCATTCAGTTTGACGTTGAATTATTCAGAAAACAGCTTGACGAACTTATGCTCCCCGCTTATGAAAACAGCGAAACGATAACAGAAAAGG
>JAZSBC010000181.1:0-19287 GCA_045602245.1 Acutalibacteraceae bacterium
GGAACGGGCGCGTTTATTGATCAGATGGCGTCTCTTCTCGGCGTTGAGCCTCTTGAAATGAACACTCTTGCCGAAAGCTATGAGAAGATTTATTCAATCGCATCAAGATGCGGCGTTTTTGCTAAATCTGATATTCAGCCCCTTTTGAATCAGGGTGCAAGAAAGAATGACGTTGCCGCAAGCATTTTCACTGCAGTTGTCAATCAGACAGTATCAGGTCTTTCGCAGGGTCGCAAAATTGAAGGCAACGTTGTTTATCTCGGCGGACCTCTGTATTTCCTTTCAGAGCTTCGCAAGGCGTTTGATAAGGGCCTCGGGGTTGAAGGCAAGTGTCCCGAAAACGGTCTTTATTTTGTTGCTCTCGGTGCAGCATATTCATCAAACGGCAACGTTCTTGATATGAAAGAGGTTACTGAGAAAATCAGAAACGCCAAAGAAAGCGGAGAGTATCTCGGAGCAACACCTCTCTTCTTATCTGAAAGAGAATATGCAGATTTCAAGGCTCGCCACGATAAGGCAACAGTTAAAACTGATTGTGAAATTTCAAGCGGTGAAGACGTTTATATCGGAATTGATGCGGGTTCAACAACGGTTAAAGCCGCAGTTATAAACAAAAAAGGCGAAATCATTATGAGCAGATATATGTCCAATAACGGCGATCCCGTTTCGCTCATCCGTGATTTCCTTTCGGATTTCTATAAGAAGTATCCCGATGTCAGGGTTGCTTCAAGTGCTGTTACGGGTTACGGCGAAGATATTATCAAAAACGCATTTGCGATTGATATCGGCATAGTCGAAACCGTTGCTCATTTTACGGCTGCAAAGAAATTCAAGCCTGACGTTGATTTTATTATTGATATTGGCGGTCAGGATATTAAATGTTTTAAAATAAGAAATAACGCTATTGATAATATTTTCCTCAACGAAGCTTGCTCATCGGGTTGCGGTTCGTTCCTGCAGACCTTTGCCGCTGCGTGGGGATACAATATTGATGAGTTTTCAAAGCTCGGTATTTATGCAGACAAGCCCGTTGATCTCGGTTCACGCTGCACGGTGTTTATGAATTCATCCGTTAAGCAGGCGCAGAAAGACGGCGCATCAATCGAAAACATATCGGCAGGTCTTTCAATCAGTGTTGTCAAGAACGCACTTTATAAGGTTATAAGAGCGTCAAGCGCTGATGAACTCGGCAAAAACATCGTTGTTCAGGGCGGTACATTCCTTAATGATGCCGTGCTTCGTGCTTTTGAGCAGGAAATCGGCAGAAACGTTGTAAGACCTGCAATTTCGGGGATTATGGGTGCCTACGGTGCAGCTCTTTATTCAATGGAGAGAGCGCCTGAGAAAAGCTCAATCATTTCTTCTGATGAACTCGATAAATTTGAACATAAAGTTAAAGCCGTAACCTGCAACGGCTGCAGCAATGCCTGCCGTCTTACCGTTAATACTTTCTCATCGGGCAGAAGCTTTATCGGCGGCAACAGATGCAGTAAGCCCATTTCAAAGAAATCCGCAACAGTCGGAATGAATATGTTCGACTATAAGCGTGAGCTTCTTTCAAAATATCAGCCCGTTTCGGGTTCGAAACCGACTATCGGTTTGCCTATGGGTCTTAATATGTTTGAACTTTTACCCTTCTGGCACACTTTCTTTACCGAACTCGGTTTCGGTATTGCTCTTTCGGGAAAATCATCCAGGGAGCTTTACGTTTCGGGTCAGCACACCATTCCGTCGGATACCGTATGTTATCCCGCAAAGCTTCTTCACGGTCATATTGAATCGCTTCTCAAGCAGGGTGTTGAAAACATTTTCTATCCTTGTATGTCCTATAACATAGATGAAAAACTCGGCGATAACAACTATAACTGTCCCGTTGTTGCGTATTATCCCGAGGTTATCCGTTCAAACGTTGGCGATCTTAAGAAAATCAACTTTATGAGCGATTATGTCGGTCTTCACAGACCCAAGGATTTTGTTAAGAAAATTTACGGAATTATTTCTTCAAAATTCAGCGGAATAAATCTCAAGGATGTCAAAACAGCTGCCGAGAAGGCTTATGACGAATATCATACTTTTATGAGAAACATCCATCTTAAGGGTATGGAATATCTCAAAGAATCAAAAGAAAAGGATATTCCCGTTATTGTTCTTTGCGGCAGACCTTATCATCTTGATGAAGAAATAAATCACGGCATTGATAAGCTCATCTGTGACTGCGGCGCAACCGTTATAACTGAAGACAGTGTCAGCCCTCTTGTGAGCAAATTCCCCACAACCGTTCTTGACCAGTGGACTTATCACTCAAGGCTTTATGCAGCTGCAAAATACGTTGCAACAGCTCAGGATAAGGATTTGAACATTGTTCAGCTTGTTTCGTTCGGTTGCGGTGTTGATGCCATTACCACAGACGAGATGCGTACAATTCTTGAGAACGACGGAAAGATTTATACTCAGATTAAGATTGACGAAATTTCAAATCCGGGTGCGGTTAAAATCAGGCTCAGAAGCTTGTTTGCCGCAACGGGAAGGTAAGGGGGTGCAAAAATGAATACTGCAGACAGAGTTGAATTTACAAAAGATATGATGGATTACACAATCCTTGCTCCCAATATGCTTGATGTTCATTTTTCGCTTTTCCTTAATATTTTCGGTCAGTACGGATACAAGGTTGAGCTTCTTAAAAATGACGGAAGAGCTGTTGTTGACGAAGGCTTGAAATACGTTCATAACGATACCTGCTATCCTGCGCTTCTTGTTATCGGTCAGCTTATAGATGCTCTTAATTCGGGTAAATACAATCCCGATAAAACTGCTTTGCTTATAACTCAGTCAGGCGGCGGATGCAGAGCTTCAAACTATATTCATCTTCTTCGCAAGGCGCTCAAAAAAGCAGGCTATCCTCAGGTCCCTGTAATTTCGCTTAACCTTTCGGGTCTTGAGAAAAACAGCGGCTTCAAAATCAGGCTTTCAATGGCATTGAAAATGCTTTCAGGTGTAATTTATGCCGATTTGATAACTCTTCTCAAAAATCAGGTTGAGCCTTATGAAAAGAATAAGGGTCAGTCAGCCGAGCTTGTTCAGAAATGGGTTGACGATATCAGTGCAGAATTGAAAAAGGGCAGGGGATATTCGTTCCGTGAAATTAAAAAGACTCTTCCTAAAATAACAAAATCATTTGCAGAAATCCCCGTTAATGACGTCAAGAAGATTAAGGTAGGTATAGTCGGTGAAATTTACGTTAAATATTCACCGCTTGCCAATAATCATCTCGAAGAATTCCTTGCAAGTCAGGATTGCGAGGTTATGGTTCCCGGTCTGCTCGGTTTCCTTAATTTCAAGGTTGATAACAGACTTGAGGATATTAAGCTTTACGGCGGAAATCCGTTCAAGAAAATTGCAATGCAGTTCGCAATGTGGTATCTTTCAAAGGTTGAAAAGAATCTCAATGATGCCGCAGCGGCTTACGGTAATTTTGTTGTTCCCGAACCCTATGCACATATAAAAGAAAAATGCACCAAGATTATCGGTGCAGGCTGTAAAATGGGCGAAGGCTGGCTTTTGACAGCCGAGATGATGGAGCTCATTGAAAGCGGCTACGGTAACATTGTTTGCGCCCAGCCTTTCGGATGTTTGCCCAACCATATCGTTGGCAAGGGTATGATAAGAAATCTTAAGGAGATGTATCCGCATTCAAACATTGTTCCTATTGACTATGACCCCGGTGCAACGAGAGTTAATCAGGAAAACAGAATCAAGCTTATGCTTGCCATTGCAAAAGAAAACGAAGGCGTAACTAAATAAAGAGCCCCCGATGTCGGTTTTCACTGACATCGGGGATTTTTCATTTTTCAATTCTCATTTCATAGGAACTGCCTTCTGAAATTTCCGTCATATCAATTCCGGCCGAGGCATATTCGCCGTTAACATAGAATGCCCAGTATGTACCTGTTTCTTCATATTGTGCATAAATGCCGTTAACTCTGTTTACGTACAGACCGAATTCACCTTCCGTGCCTTCGAGTAATCCAAGTTCTTCGAGCGCTTCGCCAACAATGGTTTTATCGGTGTGAACGTGAAAATTATAAACTGTGCCTTCCGCATCGGTAACGGAAAAGTCAAAATAATTATCTCCCGTTCCGATTTCTATTGCAGATGAACCCGTTGATTCATAAAGTATTTTATCTTGCGTGTCAACGGTATTGCCGCATGAAACGGTCAGCAATAAAGATAATATCAATACGGTAATTACAGTAATTTTTTTCAAAATATCACTTCCTTTATATGAATTATATACTTATTTGTCAGTGATTTCAACATATTTTTTAATATATTGAAATAGTATTTTATGAAAGAGAGTGATAGATATATGGTAATAAAAGTTAATAAAAAAATAACCGCAGTATTAATTGTGATTGTTTTTACTGCATTGGTTTTTCTGCCGTCTGCAGACGTTGTTTTTGCAAACTCGGGGCTGCGAACCGATAAATTGCCGATTGTTATGTATCATCAGCTGACTAAAAACAGTTCAAAATCAGGAAAATACGTTTTGACAGTTGATCAGTTTGAGAAAGACTTGATATATCTTAAAGAAAAAGGATATAAAACAATCAGTGTTGAACAGCTTCTTGAATATTCAAAAGGAAATTTTGATTTACCCGAAAAAACGATAATGATAACCTTTGATGACGGGTGCGAAACACTCTATGCTTATGCTTTGCCGCTTCTTAAAAAATACGGATTCTGCGCAGTCGGGTTTGTTATCGGTGCGCTTGCCGATGAATATTCGCAGAATCAAGACCATAATCTCACTTATTCATATCTGAATTGGGAAGAGATTAAAGCTCTTTGTGACAGCGGAGTTATAGATATTCAGAGCCATTCATATAATTTACATAAGAATTCAGAAGGCAGATCGGGTATGAAGAAGAAAAAAAGCGAAACTGTAAATCAATACAGTGAATTTTTAACCGAAGATATGGCAAAAATGAAAGAGAAGATGCTTGAATATGTTGGTAAAGAACCTATTGCGCTTGCATATCCGTTCGGAAGTTTCAGCGATGAAACAAAAGATATAATAAAGTCATACGGAATAAAGCTTGCGTTTACCTGCGAAGAAAAAGTTAATATTATTAAAAAAACCGAGTCTGACTGGCTTTTCAGACTCGGAAGATATAACAGACCCGAAGGTATATGTTCTGAGAACTTTTTTGATAAAATGGGAATTAGCTGAATAATCAGCCGAGAATCTTTTCTATTGCGGCAATTTCAACGCAAAGGCAAAGAATCTCAACCGCTTTGCAGAGTTCGTCCCTTGACGGGAAGGTGGGGGCAATGCGGATATTCTTATCTTCAGGGTCAATGCCGTAAGGATAAGTTGCGCCTGCGCCCGTAAGAGTTACGCCTGCTTCTTTGCAAAGAGCAACAGTTCTTTTTGCGCAGCCTTCATAAACGTCAAGGCTGATGAAATATCCGCCGTTGGGATTTGTCCATTCAGCAATTCCCTTGCCTGCAAGCTTTTCTTCAAAGGCTGAAAGAACAGCTTCGAACTTGGGCTTGAGAATTTCTGCGTGACGGTTCATATGAGCTTCAACGCCTGCAAGGTTCTTAAGATAATTTGCGTGGCGGAGCTGATTGATTTTATCATAACCGATTGTCTGAACGGTCATTCTTTTCTTAATATTTGCAACGTTTGCATCAGAAGCAGCAAGAACCGATACGCCTGCGCCGGGGAAGGTGATTTTTGACGTTGATGTTACTTCAATGAAGAAATCTTCAGAACCGTGTTCCTTGGCAGCGTCAAAAACGTTGAGAAGAACGTCGTGTGTATCGTTTATGTGGTGAACGCAATAAGCGTTATCCCAGATAACTCTGAAATCCTTTGCGGCAGGCTTAAGAGCTGCAAATCGGCGAACCGTTTCGTCTGAATAAGTGTAGCCTGAAGGGTTTGAATACATAGGAACACAGATAATACCCTTTACTTTTTCATCTTTGATCAGTTCATCAATCATATCCATATCGGGACCTTCTGCATTGGTAGGGATATTGATCATCTCAATGCCGAACTGCTCAAGAATAGCGAAGTGTCTGTCGTAACCGGGAACGGGGCAGAGGAATTTGATTTCTTTCTGTAATGCCCAGGGTTCTGCGCCTGCGCCGAAAATCATACACTGAGCAATATAGTCATACATAATGGTAAGGCTTGCATTGCCGAAAACAACGGTGTTTTCCGGCTTCACGCCGAGAATTTCCGCAAAAATCTGTTTGCACTCGGGGATACCGTCAAGAATTCCGTAATTGCGAACGTCAAAGCCGTTTGAAGCTTTATAGTTGCCGAGAATAGCAGGGTCAAGCATTTCGTTGGTTAATTCAAGCTGGTCAGCGCCGGGCTTGCCTCTTGACATGTCAAGTTTAAGGTTCAGTGCTTTATATGAATTATATTCATCTTTGAGAACAGCGAGTCTTTCCTGAAGCTGTTCTGCAGATAAGTTCTGAATTTCCATTTCAAATACCTCCGATTAATTTAGGCTTAACGGGTTATATTGTATATTATATGACCTGATTTTGCAAGTGTTATTTTCAAATCTTGCAAAAATTCGTATAAATGCACTATTTTTTGCCGCAATTTCGAATTAATGTAACATATTTGTATGCAAAAAGAGCAGCCTGACGGCTGCTCTTTTTTTGAAAATTGATTAAATGAGTGAGTTATAAAGTGCGGTGATTTCTTCAACGCTTGTATCTCTGGGATTGCCGGGACGGCAAGCATCGTCAAAAGCTGACTGTGCAAGGAAGGGGATATCTTCAGCTTTAACAATTTCTTTAAGGTCGGCAGGAATGCCAACGTCGATTGAAAGCTGCTTAACTGCGTCGATGGCGGCCTTTCTTGCATCTTCAAGGCTCATGGCTTCTGTGCCTTCAACACCCATTGCCTTGGCGATATCTCTGTATTTTTCGCCTGTTGCGGGAGCGTTGTATTCCATAACTGTGGGAAGGATAATTGCATTTGCTACGCCGTGAGGTGTGTCATAAAGAGCGCCGAGGGGGTGAGCCATTGAGTGAACGGTGCCGAGTCCAACGTTTGAGTAGCCCATACCTGCGATATACTGACCGAGAGCCATTCCTTCTCTGCCTTCGTCTGTGTTTGCAACAGCACCGCGCAGGCTCTTTGCGATGATTTCGATTGCCTTGATATGGAACATATCGCTCATTTCCCAAGCACCTTTGGTGATATAACCTTCGATTGCGTGGGTAAGAGCATCCATACCTGTTGCAGCGGTGAGCGATGCAGGCATTGTTGACATCATATCAGGGTCAACAACAGCTACAACGGGGATATCGTGTACGTCAACGCAAACCATCTTTCTGTTGTTCTGTGCATCGGTGATAACGTAGTTGATTGTAACTTCAGCAGCTGGACCTGCGGTTGTGGGAACAGCAATGATGGGAACGCACTTGTTCTTTGTGGGAGCAACGCCTTCAAGCGAACGAACGTCAGCAAACTCGGGGTTGGCAATGATAATACCTACTGCTTTGGCTGTGTCCATTGATGAACCGCCGCCAACAGCGATTATGCAGTCTGCGCCGCTTGCTTTGAAAGCATCAACGCCTGCCTGAACGTTTTCGATTGTGGGGTTAGCCTGAATTGTGCTGAAAACATCATAAGCAATGTCAGCACCTTTGAGAACGTTGAAAACTTTGTCAGCAACGCCGAATTTGATAAGGTCGGGGTCACAGCATACAAGAGCTTTTGCGAAGTTTCTTGCCTTGAATTCATCGGCGATTGAAGCGATAGCGCCTTTGCCGTGATATGATGTTTCGTTAAGTACGAATCTGTTTGCCATTTTTGTTTCCTCCTGATATTAAAGATTAAGAAAATCTCTTCTGTATATATCTTCAAGTTTGAAAGCTTTAACGATTTCAACAAGGTCGGGGTCTGTGATTGTGTTAACTCTGGGAAGGTGAGCGGTCATCATATAAAGCTGAGCTGCTTTTTCGACTGTTTCGATAAGACCGAAAGCTTCGTCAAGATCTTTACCGCAGCCGTAAATACCATGCTGACCCCAGATAACAAGTCTGAATTCCTTCATCTTTTCTGCGGTTGCAATGCCGATTTCGTTTGTTCCGCATACCATCCAGGGAAGAACACCGATACCGTCAGGGAAAACAACCATACACTCTGTGCACATCTCCCAGAGCGAGTGTGTGAACTTTTTCTCTGAAAGCTCGTGAACGTAAGTCATAGCGAGAGTGTTGGTGGGGTGGCTGTGCATAATAACTCTGTTTTCGGGGTTCTTGCCAAGTCTTGAAATATGGCTCATAAGATGTGCGGGAAGCTCTGAAGTGGGTCTGCCGCCGTCACTGTAGCCCCAAAGCACTTCTGCTGTTGTGCCGTTTTCTGCAATTTTGATGATGCCAAGGTTGTTTTCAGGGTCATCTTCAACGTTTTTGAAATATTTGCCTGTACCTGTTACGATAAAAATTTTGCCGACAAGTACACTTGCATCAAAGCCCATTTCAAAAGATCTGATAGGAGCATTGATATCAAGATATTCTGCAACTTCATCGTTTTCGAGCATCATACTGATGTTGCCGCCGTTTCTTTCGTCCCAGCCCATACGGTACATATTTGCTGTTGCTTTACACATACCTTTTACAAAAGGCGCATCCATTATGTTTTTCATTTTCTGTTCACCAAAACCTTTTCTTCATATTCTTTTATGCTGTTGAGATAACAGCTTTCAATTCCTTGTCTGTTTAAAAACTCAGCCCAAATATCACCGAGAGGCATTGTTTTCATTTCTTCGCCGAGAATCATAAGCTCGGTAAAATCTGCTTTGTCCTGAAGTTCTTTCATTTTGCCGTTTGGCTGAAGAAGAGCAAAAAGCAAAGCTTTCTGAACGTTTCTTACACCCGTTACCCAAGCGCTGATTCTGTTGATTGATGCATCAAAATAGTCGGTTGCGATAAACACTCTGTCAAGTGCGTCGTTTCTGACGATTTCTTTTGCAATTTCTTTTGTTTCATCATCGAGAATAACAACGTGGTCGCTGTCCCAACGGACGCCTCTTGTGATGTGAAGAGCGATTTTATCGCTGAACGCAAGCATTGAGGGTATTTTATCCGATACAAGTTCAGTTGGGTGGTAATGACCGTTATCCATAAGAGGTGTAATACCTTTACTGATTGAATAGCTGAGGCAGAATTCCGCTGAACCTACTGTATATGATTCAAGACCGATACCGAAAACCTTTGACTCAAGAGTTATGTAAACGTTTTCTTTGTCATACGGTGTTTCAAGAATTTCATCAAGTGATTTCTTAAAACGGAGTCTGGGAGAGAGTCTGTCTGCAGGAATATCTTTGTATCCGTCGGGAATCCAGATATTCATTACGCAGGGATAGCCCGTTTCTTTCGCAAAATAATCAGAAAGTTCAACGCATCTCTTGCCGTGTTCAACCCAAAACTTGCGTACTTCTTCATCGGGAGATGAAAGAGTAAGACCGTCTTTAACCATAGGATGAGAGAAGAAAGTGGGATTGAAATCTATGCCGATGTTTCTTTCTTTTGCGAATTCAACCCATTTCCTGAAATGCTCGGGCTTTATGGCATCTCTGTCTGCTTTTTCGCCTTCAAAAACAGCATAGCTGGCGTGAAGATTAAGCTTCTTTTTTCCGGGAATAAGGCTGAATGCTTTGTCGATATCCGCCATAAGCTCTTCGGGAGTTCTTGCTTTTCCGGGGTAGTTGCCGGTTGTCTGAATACCGCCTGAAAGAGCATCGTCGCCGTCAAAACCGCAAACGTCGTCGCCCTGCCAGCAGTGAACGGAAACGGTGATATTGCTGAGCTTTTCAATGGCTTCGTCGGTGTTGATTCCGAATTTGCCGTAAAGCTCTTTTGCGCTTTCGTATCTTGTCATAATTATCCTCCGTATAAGGTATTATACAAATAAATATGATATACTTATTTGTTGGATTTGTCAATATTACGATATATTATGAATTAGTTTCTTTTGCTTATTTTAACTGTAATAAAATCAATTATTTTATCGCAGAATTGCTTTATTCTCAGCAACTTGAATATTTCCAATCTTACTTTGTCAATCAACGAACAAACAAGCCAGATTGCAACAGATATCCCAATAACGGAAAGTATCATCAATGAAGGATGAAGTTCTGCAAGAAACACAAGTTTGTTGGTTATAAAACTACTGCGGATAAGCGGTTCATCGTGAATAAGGTATACGCCGAACGTCAGCGGAGCAAAAAATGATATAAGTTTTTCAGATACTCTGCCGTATCTGAATTTTGAAAACAGAATCAGCAGAATAACGGCGGTTGATAAAACCGTTGGCGAACAGTAGCTTACAAGTCTGTTGCTGTTTTGGGGATTCGCCCATAAATTAACCGAACCGTATTCAATATAGAATTTGCTTAAGCAGTTGATCAGTATGCAGACAGTATAAAGAATGAACAGAGTTGATTTTTTATTTTTTGCACCGATATCATATTTTTTTATATATGCACCTATTATATATAGCACACTCAGCCATAAAACGCTGTAACCTTTGTTTGTATACGCAAGGTCATACTGAGTGACAGTCGGTAAAACAGAGAAAAGAAAAACGCAGGATACAACAAGTGCCGTTGATTCATTTTTCTTCAGTGTGTTTATCAGATGATTGAAACACGGAATGAAAAAGTACATACAAAAATAAGCGGTGAAATACCAATAAACGTTGAATGCGTAGGGGAATACGGCGGTTTTAAAAGTCTGGCCGTTGACCGATCCGGGTGAGAAAATTCCGAAAAGCGATGTGATTATCAGAGTGTAAAAAACAACGTTTATGCAAAGATTCAAAATTCCCGAATATTTGAATTTTGATGAAACACCTACGTATCCAGATATCAGAGCATAGCAGTTAACGGCGCAATACGCGATTATTTCAAGAACCCATGCCGAGTAATGGCCTGCTGAAAAAAGATCAAGGCTTTTGAGGATTCCTCCGTGACCGAGAAGATGAAGGGTAACTATCATAATCATTGACAGTATACGAAGCGCATCTATACCGTAGTTTCGTTTATTGACGTTCAGTGTTTTTTGCATCAGAATCTTCCAATCAATCAGTTTTGGAATATTTTATCATAAATTTTTTTGAAAGTAAATATTGCAAGGGTACATATATAGGTTTCTTGACAAATAATATTATATATTGTATACTTTTTAAAATAAAATGATATTATTTCGGAGATGTATAATATGAAGGAATGGAAATATAAATTTTCTGTTATAATACCGATATATAACGTTGAAAAGTTCCTGCACGAAACGGTTGATTCCGTAATTGCGCAGACAATAGGCTTCAAAAAGAACATTCAGATTATTCTTGTCAATGACGGTTCACCCGATAACAGCGAAGAAATATGTCAGCGATACGTTAAAGAATATCCCGATAATATTATATATATTAAGCAGAAGAATGCAGGTGTCAGCGCTGCAAGAAACGCAGGTATTCCGTATGCTGAGGGTAAATACATCAATTTCCTTGATTCCGATGATAAATGGGCATCAACGGCTTATGAAAAAATCTATAAGTTTTTTGAAGAGCATTATGACGAAGTTGATGTTGTTTCAAGCCGAATGAAGTTTTTTGAAGCAACCGGTGCTTTCCACGCAGTGGATTATAAATACAAACCCGGAACCAGAGTTGCTGACCTTTCCCTTGAAGAAGAGCACAACTCAATTCAGCTTCATGTTACTTCATCCGTTATCAAAGCAGAGGCTATAGGCGACACAAGATTTGCGCAGGGGATAAAATTCGGTGAAGACAGTCTTTTTATCAATGAAATTATCCTGAAAAAAGCCAAACTCGGTCTTGTTTTTGAGGCAAGGCATTTCTACAGAAAGCGCCGTGACCAGTCATCGGCTGTTCAGAATCAGAGAAAGAATATTGATTACTATACGGTATCTCCGAGAAAATACTACTATTCTTTGATTGAAATGTCGAAAGAGCGTTACGGATACGTGATTCCGTATATTCAGAACGTTCTTGCCTATGATATTGGCTGGCGTCTTGACCGAGAAATCCCCGAAGGTGTTCTTAATCAGCAGGAATATCAGGAATATTACGATATGCTCCATGATTTGCTTTCTTACGTTGATATCAAGGTTATTCTCGAAAGCAAGGTTCACGTTTCGATTATCAGGAAGCTTACGGCTATTTCCGTAAAGAACAGAGATAATAATTTCTTCAGGGATATGACCTATAATCACGAAGAACAGGCTTTATATTATAAGGACACCCGAATGGTTTCGCTTAACACCAATAATAACGCCTGCTTTGTTCATATAGCAAAAATAGAAAACAACACGCTGAAAATCGAAGGTCTTATTTCAAAATGGATTCTCGATGCAACGCAGCATAAAACGAAGTTTGTTATTCATATAAACAATAAAGAAATCGAACCCGAACTTTCTGATTTTTCGTTCAAAAAAGAACATACATTTTTCGGAGTTACAACAACCTGCTTCCGTTTTTCCGTTTCTGTTTCTCTTGATGAAATGTTCAAAGACGGTCAGAAAAACGTAGTTGTTAAGCCCGCTGTTTATTTTGATGATATGCTTTGCAAGGTGGGTCTTAATTACGGCAAATTAATAGCAAATGAAAACACATTCCGTTTTTCCGCAACCGTATACAAGCCTTATTATCTGAAGTGCAACAAAGATTCCGTGTGCGTTTCCAAACCTGCCGGTTTGCCGTTCGTTCGCGGATTTGATGAGCTGAAATGCCTTGCCTGGCTTATTACTCATAAGCTCAGAAGAGCTTTCCTTATCAGAATTCTTTATTATATTTTTGCTCCGTTCATAAGAGGAGGCAAAAAAATCTGGCTTATTTCTGACCGAAGCGATAAAGCTAACGATAACGGCGAAGCTTTCTTCCGCTACGTTTCGAAGAATAAAGCTGAAAATATCAAGCCTGTTTTTGCGATCAATAAAGACAGCGAAGACGTTTCAAGGCTTAAAGAAATCGGCAAAGTTATATATTTTGACAGCTTTTTCTACAGATTTTATTTCCTCTGTGCCGATAAAATAATTTCTTCATCAGGCGGTGAATATACCGTTAATCCGTTTGGCGGCATTAACAGAAAGTATCTTGTTGATCTGATGAAAGCAGACTACGTTTTCCTTCAGCACGGCATAACAATGAACGATTTGTCATCATGGCTTCAGAAGTTCAACAAAAACATTTCGCTTTTTGTTACCGCATCGAAAAAGGAATACGAATCCATTGTTGATTCCGAGTATTTATATTCATCGGATGAAGTCAAGCTTACGGGCTTTTCAAGATATGATGAGCTTGAAAACAAAGCGGAAAAGCTTGTTGTTATTATTCCCACATGGCGCCGTTCAATAAAAGAAAGCTATGATTCTGAAACGAAGAGCGTTTATTTTGACGGCTTCAGAGATACGGATTATTTCAAATTCTATAACGGATTAATCAATAATTCTAAACTGCTTGACGCTATGAGAAAACACGGGTACAAAGGCATATTCTGCCTTCATCCGATTCATCAGAAGCAGTACGTTGACTTTGAAGCAAACGACGTATTTACCGTTAATGAAGGATTCGTAAATTATAAAGAAATCTTCTCAAAAGGCGCATTGCTTGTTACCGATTATTCTTCGGTTGCCTTCGATTTCTCTTATCTTCGCAAGCCCGTAATTTATTCGCAGTTTGATAAGGAAGAATTCTTTGAAGGTCAGATATTCGACGAAGGATATTTCAGTTTTGATAACGACGGGATGGGCGCTGTATGCACAGATCTTGAAAGTACGGTTGAAGAAATGATAAACATTATTTCTGCCGACTGCAAGCTTTCTGAGAAATTCAGAAACAGAGCAGATTCGTTCTTTGCGTTCAGCGACAGAAATAACAGTGAAAGAATATATAACGAGATTCTTGCTCTTGACAAAAGAAAATCCAATTAAATTAAAAATCGTACCGTAAAAATACGGTACGATTTTTTTATCTTTTTATTAATTTTCTTTCGCTGAGCAATCCGACCAAGCATATTATTGCCGCCGTTAAACAGACAACAAGCATAATGATAAACACTGAATTCCAGCCTCTGTTATCGGCAACAGAGCCGAGTGTATATGAGGTTACAGTGCTTCCGATATAGCAGAAAGTGTTCAGCAAACCTGCCGCAAAGCCTGCATTGAGCCGGCTTCTGTAATCAAGGGCAAACATACTTGTTATAACGTTGTTTATCATTGACATTCCGCAAGCAACGCATATAAAACAAATCATTATTGAAACAACGGATTTGAGTTTAAGTGATACAAGTATTCCCGAGCAGAGGACGGCGGAGAATAAGTAGAAAATCATATTCATTGTTGCGTGAGAAGGAATTTTTTCGTGAACTTTTTTTGCGATTGCGGCGCCCATAGTTGAAACAAGAGGAAGCATCAGGGCGAGCAAAATTGAAAACGATTCGGAAAAATTGAATTCATCTTTGAGCACAGAGGGTACCCAGGTGTTTATACCGTCTTTTATAAATCCGTTTGCAACTCCTGCAAATGCTGCAAGGAAAAGTGCAACGAGAACGGTTTTGGACATTTTTACTTTTTCTTCTTTTTGACCGTTGGTTTTTATGGCTTTTGCAGGCGATTTTCCGAATAACACAAACCATATCACCGCGCTCACAACCAACACGACCGATGCAACGTAGAAAACTAATTTCCAACTGCCGAAAAGCGCCGAAACGGAAGAAATGCCGTATGCAACAAAAGTTCCGATTGCAACGGTTGTGCTCATTGCAAGGATAGCTTTTGGCAGTTTTTTATCCGAAAGATAGTCCGAAAGCGTTTTGATAAGAGTACTCCAAAGAACGGATTGAACAATTCCGTTGCCGAGCCATATGTATTTCATAACTGAAATGTCGTTTGAAAGAGGCATAAGAAGATTGAACACAGCAGAGAAAATCAGCGATAAGAATATCATAATTTTTGCGTTGTATCTTTTTGAAAGTATTCCGTTTATAAGCTGACCTGCGCCGTATGCAAAGAAGAAAAACGAACTGACCAGACCTGCGGTTTTATTATCAACACCGAGGTCGGATACAATCGAAACGATTGATGCATTGAAGTTGAGCCTTCCTATATATGCAGCTGTGTATGCAAGCCAGCATATGAATATTATCCGATTTTCTTTTTTGTTGTTCGACTTTATTTCCATAATTATTACCTTCTTCCAATCGGATAGTTTATCACTTTTCATCCTGCAGGTCAACAAAAATATTGACACAATAAAATAAATATATTATAATTAACATAGACTCCTGACACGAGGATTTTCCGAAGGAAAGGTGCATTAACGTTATAAAAGAGCCTTACTGCACCTTTTTGTCAAGGTGCAGTTTTTTATTGGAGGAAAAAATGGAAAAAAGAATTGCCGTTATCGGCATAATAGTTGAAGACTTGAATTCGGTTGAACAGCTTAATTCGGTTCTTCATGAATACGGTGAATTTATAGTCGGCAGAATGGGTCTGCCTTACAGAGAAAGAAATCTCAGTATTGTCAGTATCGCGGTTGATGCGCCGCAGAATACAATATCCGAGCTTTCGGGAAAAATAGGAAAGATTAACGGAATAAGCGTTAAAACCGCATATTCAAACAAAATTTTCAATGATTGATTTAATTAATAAACTTGAAAAGAATCGATCTCTTTCGCTTGAAGAGTATGAATTGCTTATAAAAAACCGTAATGAAGAATTATCAAAAATCCTTGCCGAAAAAGCAACCGAAGCCCGAAAGAAAATATACGGGAACGACGTATATATCAGAGGTCTGATTGAAATCAGCAACGTGTGTAAAAACGACTGTTTATATTGCGGTATCCGCAGAGGCAATAAAAACTGCGAGCGATACCGCCTGAGCGATGAAGAAATATTATTCTGCTGTGATGAAGGTTATAATCTCGGTTTCCGTACCTTTGTTATGCAGGGCGGTGAAGACCCTTATTTTACAGATGATAAAATCTGTTCGCTTGTCAGTGAAATCAAACGCCGTTATCCCGACTGTGCAGTTACTCTGTCGCTTGGTGAAAAAAGTTTTGACAGCTATAAAAAACTTTATGATTCGGGCTCAGACAGATATCTTCTTCGTCATGAAACGGCAGACAGAGTGCATTACGGCAAGCTCCATCCCGATGATTTATCGTTTGATAACAGAATGGAGTGTCTGTATAATCTTAAAAAAATCGGTTTTCAGACAGGTTGCGGTTTTATGGTCGGCTCGCCGTATCAGACCTATAAAAACCTTGCAAAAGATTTGAAATTCATCGAAGAATTCAAGCCTGAAATGTGCGGAATCGGTCCGTTTATACCGCATAAGGAAACTTGTTTTAAAAATGAAAAAGCAGGCACAGTTGAGCTGACTTGTTACCTTCTGTCGATAGTCAGGCTTATTTCGCCGAATATTCTTCTGCCGTCAACAACCGCACTCGGCTCGATTGACCCCGTTGGCAGAGAAAAAGGCATATTAGCGGGTGCAAACGTTGTTATGCCTAATCTTTCGCCGTATGATGTCAGAAACAAATACGAGCTTTATAATAACAAAAACTACGGTGGGGCAGAGGCTGCATCGAATGTTTCAGAACTGAAAAAACGAATGGAATCAATAGGTTACAGAATCGTCACCGCAAAAGGTGACTTCATAAAATAATCTGAAGAGGAAGATTTCTCTGACTCAAAGAAAGGAAATGAAATTATGGCAAATTATAATCCCAAATCATTAAAAGCTGAAGAATTTATCAATAATGAAGAAATTCTTGCTACTCTTGAATATGCTGAGGCAAACAAGAATAACGTTGAACTGATTGACAGCATTCTTGAAAAAGCACGCCCCAGAAAAACTTCGGAAGGAACTGTATGCGCAGGCCTCAGCCACAGAGAAGCCGCTGTGCTTCTTGCTTGTGAAATTCCCGAGAAAATCGAAGCAATGTATAAACTTGCCGAGGAAATCAAGCTTGCATTTTACGGCAACCGAATAGTGATGTTTGCGCCTCTCTATCTTTCAAACTATTGCGTAAACGGCTGTGTTTATTGCCCGTATCATCTTAAGAATAAGCATATAGCCCGTAAAAAGCTTACTCAGGAAGAAACCAAGAACGAGGTTATCGCGCTTCAGGATATGGGTCACAAGCGCCTTGCCATTGAAGCAGGCGAGGACCCCGTAAACAATCCCATTGAATATATACTCGAATCAATCAAAACGATTTACAGCATCAACCATAAAAACGGCGCAATCCGCAGAGTTAACGTTAATATTGCGGCAACAACGGTTGAGAATTACCGTAAACTCAAGGATGCAGGAATCGGAACGTATATTCTTTTTCAGGAAACTTACCACAAAGAAAGCTATCTCAAGCTTCATCCCACAGGTCCCAAGCACGATTATGATTATCATACAGAGGCTATGGACAGAGCAATGGAAGGCGGAATTGACGATGTTGGTCTCGGCGTGCTTTTCGGTCTTGAACTGTATAAGTATGAATTTGTAGGTCTTCTTATGCATGCCGAACACCTTGAGGCTGTTCACGGTGTTGGTCCTCATACAATAAGCGTTCCCAGACTTAAAAGAGCAGATGACATTGATCCCGATACGTTTGATAACGGCATATCCGATGATCTTTTTGAAAAGCTTATTGCCTGCATCAGAATTTCTGTTCCGTATACGGGTATGATTATTTCAACAAGAGAATCAGAGGCAGTCAGAGGCAGAGCGCTCAGACTCGGTATTTCACAAATCAGCGGCGCTTCAAGAACGTCTGTCGGAGGTTATACGGAGGAAGAAAGACCTCACGATTCGGAGCAGTTTGACGTTTCTGACCAGAGAACGCTTGATGAGGTTGTTCGTTGGCTTATGGAACTCAAACATATTCCCTCGTTCTGCACCGCTTGCTACCGAGAAGGCAGAACGGGTGACAGATTTATGATGCTTTGCAAAAACGGTCAGATTCTTAATTGCTGCCATCCCAACGCACTTATGACTCTTACAGAATATCTCGTTGACTATGCAAGCAAAGATACGAAGAAAATCGGTTTTGACCTTATTCAGAATGAACTTAAAAAGATACCCGGTGAAAAAGTAAGAGCTATCGCTGAAAAAAATATTGAAGATATAAAGAATTCAAACCGACGTGATTTCAGATTTTAAGAGGTGATTTAATGAGCCTTAACAATACGGTTTCTGCCGAAAGGGTTCATATCGGCTTTTTCGGCCTCAGAAATGCAGGCAAGTCAAGCATTGTCAATGCGGTGACGGGGCAGAATCTTTCGCTCGTTTCCGACGTTAAAGGCACAACAACCGATCCCGTGAAAAAAACAATGGAGCTTTTGCCTATGGGTCCCGTTGTGATTATAGATACACCGGGCATTGACGATATTGGCGAGCTTGGCGAAATGCGCGTCAAAAGAGCTGTACAGACTCTTAATTACACAGATATTGCCGTTCTTGTTGTTGATGCTTCAAAAGGAATGCAGGAGCAGGATAAGATGCTTGTTTCCCGTTTTGAATCAAAAAAAATTCCCTACATAATCGCATATAACAAATCGGATCTTGTTGCCGACTTGCCCGTTATGAAAGAAAACGAAATCTATGTCAGTGCACTCAACAATTTTAATATAACCGAACTCAAGAATAAGATTGCCGAATTTGCAAAAGGGTGGGAGAACGGCAAAAAAATAGTTGCCGATTTAATCGGTGCGAATGATCTTGTTGTTCTAGTTGTGCCGATTGATGAATCAGCACCGAAAGGCAGGCTCATTCTTCCTCAGCAGCAAGTTATAAGAGAGGTTATTGAATGCGGTGCAACTGCGGTTGTGTGCAGGGATACGGAATTAAAAGACACTCTTTCATCTCTTTCAAAAAAAACGAAGCTTGTCATAACCGATTCGCAGGCATTTGCGAAGGTTTCCGCCGATACTCCCGAAGATATACCTCTGACGTCTTTTTCGATACTGTTTGTAAGATATAAAGGCGACCTTAAATCGGCTGTACACGGTGCGGCACAGCTTGATAAGCTTCGCGACGGCGATAAAATTCTGATATCAGAAGGATGCACGCATCACAGGCAGTGCAATGATATCGGAACTGTAAAAATGCCGAATTGGATAAGGAATTACAGCAAAAAAGAGCTTGAATTTCATTTTACAAGCGGCAATGAATTCCCCGAAGATTTATCTGATTTTTCGCTTGTTGTTCACTGCGGCGGATGTATGCTGAAT
>JAZSBC010000182.1:0-20654 GCA_045602245.1 Acutalibacteraceae bacterium
AAATTATGATCGCCGGAGTCTTTTTTATATCGTTTTGTTCCATTGTATTTCTCCTCATACAGTATCCATAAAAGTTTTTTCAATTTTATTAAATATCATAATTCCCAAAATTGTTACTAACGTTGTGAATACAACGGAGAAAATGATATAAGGTAATTGAACGGTTCCCTGCCCTAATAAAGCATAACGGAAAAGCTCTACAGGAGCGGTAACAGGGTTTATCAGAAGAATATATTTATACCAGCTGTCTCCGCTTTGTGACAAGGGATACACAATGGGTGTAATATACATCCACAGTTGAACTCCAAATCCTACCAAAACAGATAAGTCTCTGTATTTTGTTGTAAAGCTTGATATTATAATTCCCAAGCCCATACCCATAAGACCTAATTCCATCAAAATAACCGGAAGGAAACACAAAGCCCACCAATTAGGATGAACGTCGCCTTTAATGCAATAATAAACAAGAAAAGCCACGGTCATAATCATTTGGATACCGAATTTTATTGCTGATGCAAAAACGTTGGAAATCGGCACGGTAAGTCTTGGGAAATACACCTTTCCGAATACGTGGGCATTTGATTTGAAGGTGTTGGCATTATTATTCAGGCAGCTTGAAAAATATCCCCATATTGCATTACCGGACATATAGAAAAGAATCTGCGGAATACCGTCGGTACTCATTCCGGCGATACCGCCGAAAATAAAACAGTAAATCAAACTTGAAATAATAGGATTCAAAAACAACCATATCGGGCCTAAAACCGTTTGTTTATATTGCACCGTAAAATATCGCTTAGTAAATAATACAATAAGGTCACGGTATTTCCAGACTTCTTTAAGCTTTAAATCTAAAAAGTTATGTTTAGATGTTATCAATGTATAATGCTTATTTTCCAAAACTTACAGTCTCCTTTAAATAAACAAATTTCTTATATAATTTTACAATCCGGGGGAAACCGTATCTATACAAATTTATGTATTTCTTCATTGGCAAATATTTACGGAATCTGATAAGATTGCTTTTATACATTCTCTTCAGTTTTTTGTACTCTTTGGGATATGTGTTTTTTACTGCCTCGCAGGACTCTATATTATTTTTAATATGCAGCAAGTAGTTTCTTACCGTTACTTCATAAGCTTTTTTATAATTATTTTTTTTGAAAAAATCAAGCTGTTGCTTCATTCCGTCAAATTGAGCTAAAACACGGGGATTCCATCGGGCTTTGGTTATGCTGTCGTCCCTGAGAAAATAAAAATACAATGCTGATTCAATATATGCAACTTTCGTTTGCATAAAAAGCAAACGGTATGTAACAAAAACATCTTCGTATAACAGTCCTTTCGGATATCGTATATTTTCAAAGTGACTTTTTTTATACAGTTTAGCCCAGGCACCGCCGTATTGCCTGAAACACCAGAAATCCTCCGAAGAAAACAATTTCACATCTTTATTCGTCAAAGGCTCATCAATGCTGAATTCAGACGTTTTTATGCAGTTGCATATAGTTAAATCTACACTATAATCTATTGCGGTTTCATACAACAATTTTAAATAATCTTTATGAATCCAATCATCGCTGTCAATAAAAGTAATCCATTTAGAATCGCTGTTTTTTAACGCCCATTCTATACCGACGTTACGTGCCTCTGCCAGTCCTTGATTCTCCTGATGTATAACATGAACTCTGTTATCTGTTTTTTGATACCGGTCACATATCTCTCCGCAATCATCGGGTGATCCGTCATCAATAAGAATCAAATCAAAAGATGTATAGGTTTGGGCCAGAATGCTGTCGACACACCTTTTCAGATATTCTCTTACTTTATAAACCGGAACAACCACGGATATTTCAGGCATAAAAATCCTACTTTCTTTTTTTCAATCTCGGATATCTTAAATCTATAACCTCGTAATCATCATTTATGTTATACGTGTGCAAACCGTTGAATTGAATTTTTTTTGCGTTATTAAGTAAAGCAACACAAACGTTTTCACCGTTGGTTTCACTGTCAGGAGAAAATACTTTTTTATACGGTGTCTCTTCATAACCGTTCACTGAAAAAACATTAACACGATTAAAAATAACCGCATCGCCATACACGGTATCATCCTGTGACGGTCTTATCATATTATCTTTTTCAAAAATCACGTTTCCTGCCGACCTGAGGCACAAATTATCTTTGAGTAACGGCTTGCATTCGCCGTTTTTTTCATTTATCAGGAAAAGATTGTCATCAGAACTGTGTTCATTAACGACGGTGGTGAAATAATAATTTTCGTTTTGATAACTGAAGGGCGTTGTATCAACACAAGCTTGTCCGCAAATAACCTTAACTTTTTTCCATTTTTTGGGGAAATCTGACGCTTCATATAATGCAGCTTCTTTATTGTCTGCAGTTTCAGGAATCATATAAATACTGCCGTCTCTGCAAAAAACACAGGGGTATGACAGATGATATTTTTCGCTCAGACATATATGAAATCTGCCGCAACGGTTACCTTTCAGCTTTGCATATCCGATTACACCCTTTGAATGCTTTTTATCATATAATTCGGCAAAAAGATAATTAATGCCGTTGTGTTTTATTAAAAAAGGATCCGCCATCCAATACCGGAATGTGTTTTTAATCAGAATGAAACCATCCCCGGAACTTTCATCCTCATACAGAGCTTTACCGTTTCGCTGACGAAAAGCAATCGCATAACGATTGTTTGCATACTGATAATGAAATGAATTTATCTTTTTTTGAATATTTCGTTTGAATCGGTATAATCGCTCTTTCATTGGATTCACTTCCTTTAGCCGCAATATTCGTCAATCACGTTCTGCCACTGAGAAATAATATTTTTAATCTCAAGTTTTTCTCTGACAGCGGCAGCGTTCTGCCCGCATTTTTCGGCAAATACTCTGTCATTTGCAAATTTCTTCATTGCTTCAATAAGCGCGGTTTCATCATCTTTGGGAATTAACAAACCGTTAATTCCGTCTTCAATATATTCACGGGCTCCGCCGCCGTCACAGTCTGTGCAGATGCAGGGCAATCCCAATGCCATTGCTTCAATCATTGTGTTGGATAATCCCTCAAAATCGGATGTTGAAATAAACATAGCCGCATCTTTTACAACTTCGTGTATATCTTTTCTCGCATTATGTATTTTAACGCAATCGGTTAAACCAAGGCTGTCTATCAGGTTTAATAATTCTGTTCGATGTTCTTCCTCTGCCGGTGTAACAATATTTCCGTATATATCAACACGATAATCAGAAAACTCATTATGGAAAACACGGAACGCTTTTATCAGCAAATCAAGGCGTTTTTCTCTTGAAATTCTGCAAAAATTAACTATTCTGTTACTTCTCTTTCCGTTATAAACAGGCGTCGGTAAAGCCAAAGGGTTGCCTATAACACGAACGTTACCGGCTCCCAGCTTTTTAAGATAATCAGAGGTATAATCAGTTTGGCTGACAGTGCAGGAAAAGGATTTCAAAAGAACAGACGCAATATCTCTGTCGAGATCCCCCAACTCTCCCTCTGCATAGGTTTTTGTTGCGAAAAGGATATCACATTTCATACCTGTTGCAGCATAAAAAGCATTAATCGCATAGTCCAATCCTAAAGTGATTATAATAGGGTTATTGAATTTATTCAGTGTTTCTGTTAACAATAAGCTGTTTCTTATTTTGGATACGGAAAAGTTCAAAAAACGTTTTGCTTCAGAGTTTTTCGGCATTAAACAGCTGACTGTTTTTAAAATTTTTGCTTTAAATGCAATTTTTCTTTTTGTTGAACTGTTGTTATCAGCAGTTGTGTTTCTCATTGATACAACAGACACGTTTTCATTCAAATCAAAGAATAACTGTTCGTTTTGGTCTTTAGCAACAATAATACAGACCTCTTTATTAACGTCAGAAAAGCCGTTGGCCAACATCGCAGCATGCTTTGCGATACCGCCGTTCTTATTGTTACCTATAACAATAAGAATGGGTCTTTTTTTATTTTTCATAAAAGCTCCTTAGAACATTTTTCGGATTTTTTTATATAAATTACCGATAATTCTGCTTTCGGTTAACCAATGCAATACAGGCTTAATCAACTTTTTTTTCACATTTTCCGTAAATCTTCTGTCAGCTTCATATAGAATTATTGCTTTTGGTCTCTTTTGGTGTATTAACTTATAATAAACCCTGTATCTCTTCGCCATTTTTTCTATGGGTATATTTTTGTAGCAGCGTTCGTTGATTTCATCGTTCATTATAAGAGCAATCTGCTGCAATGCTCTTTTTTTATTCTGTTTATAGAATTTCAGTTCGTTTTCCAGACAATCGACAATGCTGAAAAAAGCTCTCAGATGCATTTGTTTTAGCATTGCTTCCGATTCCAACGCTTCTGTTATCCCGTACAAATGCAAAATAAGACTTTTAAACGCTTTCCATGCATCCGGGGTATACCTTCTCGATTTTGAATTCAAGACAACTCTGTTGTGATATAAATACTCATCGCCAAGATAAACCAACACATTAGCTTTCAACGTTGCCTCATATGTCAACACCAAATCTTCGCACCGTCTCACCTCGGGATTAAAACTGATATCCGATTTAATCAATTCACTTCTGTATAATCTGAGGCAATTAGACCACCTGATTGCTCTTCTCTCACCGTTATCAGCAACGTATGCCAATGTTTTCGGCAATATCTTCTCTTCGATTGCCTTGCGGTCATAAACCCCTGACTCCATTTCAGGAGAAAAACGGTGTCCGTCTGCATTCTGGATACAATTACAAAAAACAATATCTGCATTATTGTTTTTTGCCGCCATATACATAGTTTCATACATGGAAGTTTCAACCCAGTCGTCAGAGTCAACAAAACCGATATATTCACCCTTTGCAAAACTGATTCCGTCTCTGCGTGCCATCACCGCTCCCGCATTTTCCTTGTGATAATACGATACTCTGCTGTCAGACAGATATTTTTTGCAGATTTCTGCACTGCCGTCTGTTGAGCCGTCATCAATAAGGATTATCTCTATATCTTCGAGTGTCTGATTTACAATGCTGTCAAGACACTGTTCAAGATATTTTTCGGCGTTATAAATCGGTACGATAACACTGACTTTAGCCATTAATCAATTCCATCCATTCTTTGATAATTTTTTCAACAGACTGTTCTTCGCGGATTTTTACTGAGTTTTTTGATAATTTATCGGCAAGAGAAGGGTCGATTACGATTCTTTTCATCGCTTCGCTGAGTGCATGAGCATCGCCGACGGGGGTAAGCAAGCCGTTTTCACCGTCTTTAATAACGGCTCTTGCTCCGCCCGCAGGGCAGTCTGTGCATACGCTGGGCAGACCTATTGCCATAGCCTCGAGCATTGAGTTTGACATTCCCTCATAATCCGAAGAGGAAACAAACATTGCGTAGTCTTTTATATAATCGTGAATATCGCTTCTTGCAGGTGAAATATGAATTGAATTTTCAAGGTGACGGTATCTTATTCGTTCGTTAACGGCATCAAGATATCCTTCAACTTCATTGCCTACGGGGTTGCCGATAATATCAAGTTCATAATCGGAAAACTGTTTGTGGAATTCCGCAAAAGCATCAACAAGCATAATCAGATTTTTTTGCGCTGAGATTCGGCAGAAATTGACAATTCGTTTTTTCCTTTCACCGTTATAAGGCTCAGGCAGATCAGATTTTACGGGATTAAATATAACCGTTCCTCTGGCAGGTGTGTTATCTTCATACCATTTTTGAGCATCGGGAGACTGGAAAACTATTCCGTCAGCTTTTGAAAATTCGTTTTCCATAAAAGCGGCAACGGTTTTACTGCCGGATGACTGCGCAGGGTCGCCGCGCTCTGAAATTATTACTCTGTTTGATTTGTTTTTTGCAAGCAGAGTGAGAAATATTGAATCATATAAAAATGCAACTGCAGATGCGTTTTTGTGTTTTTTGAAATATTTTTTCAGCAGGATTACCGATTTGTAATTCCTTGAATAGTATTTTAAAACGGAAGATTTTTCTTTGAAACCGAGTTTGCCGATGATTCGTGCTGAAAGCATAATTATTTTTGGCGCCCAAGATGATTTTTGGTTATCAGTATTTATTTCATCAGGCAGCGAAATAATATTGATTCTGCTGTCTATATCATTAAGAACAGCTTCGTTTTTGCTCTGATGCGTCAGAATCAAGGAAACATTGTGCTCTTTTTCAACTGCCGCACGGCTTAGCAGAGATATAACCCGTTCCGCGCCGCCGCCACACATTACTTTAATGATAAAAATGATTTCGTTTTTCATTTGTTCAGCAACCTTGATTTCAAATTACGGTAATTTTTATAAAGATTTTTGCGAAGAAAATAAAGCTTTATGCGTGTGATTTTCTTTTTTGTTATGAGATTATACAATTTACGGTTTGCTTTGTTTTCAAACGGATTGAAAGATGATTTTTTGACATCTTCAGGGAGCATTGAATTCCAGTCATATTCAAGAACGGCTTTTTTGTCTTTTGACGGAACGTTTTCATAATATGTTGAGAACGTATACATAGCTTCGTTGAACCATCGGGCATTGAGCTTTTGACGGTATTCCGCCGTATCCATTCTCCATATCGGAAGATATTCCGAAAGCCGTTCATAAACGTAAAGAATGTTTTTCTTCGGAATGGTTTCGGGTCTGTAAGAACGGGAAATGCTCGCTTCGTTTGTGCGGTAATTATAAAGAGGTTCGTTGATATAAACGATTTTTTCTGCCGAAGTGAGGGCAGGAATTGACCTGAACCAATCCTCAGCCATATTTTTATCGTAATAAAGGCTGTAATCGGTGGGGTCTGCTTTAAGAATATCGGTTTTTATCGCTTTTAAACATAACGACGTAACAAATGAAGTTGAAATCAGAGCTTCATAAATTTCTTTTTTGCTTTCGTTTTCAAAAACGGTTTCGTTCGGTTTGAGACGGCTTCCCTTGGGGATTTTGTTCAGACCGTCAGAATAATTCATCGTAAATATTACGGCGTCGGTTTCAGCGTGTTTGTTTAACGCGTTGAAAACAGCTTCCAGAAGATTGCTTTCAACAAAATCATCGGAATCAACGAACAGACAGAATTCGCCTTTGGCATTATCAATTCCTGCCTGCCTTGCGGAAACAAGACCCTCGTACTTTTTGTGAATCACCCTTATTTTATCGGGATATTTCTTTGCATATCCGTCGCAGATTGAACCCGAGGAGTCCGTTGAGCCGTCGTCAACAAGGATTATTTCGTATTCGCCTTTATAGCTTTGGTTAAGCAGAGATTCAACACACTGCTCAATATATTTTTCAATGTTATATACGGGAACGAGTATGCTGAATTTCATTTTTTCACCCCTCCAGAAGGTTTTTCCACTGTTCTTTGTATTTCTCGAATTCATCGGAGTAGTCTGTGCTTTCGAGGTAAGCAGTCATTTCGGAATATAATTCTTTGTTGTTTGCGAGATTGATTATGCCGTCGGCAAGCGATTCTGCGTTTATTTCGCAGATTATACCGTTTTTGTTGTTTTCAACAAGCTTTTCTCCGCCGACCGTTGCGGTTGTGACAACGGGCTTGTTGAGCCTGTGGGCTTCAAGAACAGTTACGGGCATAGCTTCTTCATAGGACGGCTGAATATAGATATCGCACGCCGCCATATAGGGATACGGATTTTTCTGCATACCCGTGAGAATCACGTTATCTTTAAGTTCGTATTTATCAATGAGATTTATAAGCTTTTCTTTTTCGGGGCCGTCGCCGACGAAATACCAAACAAAACCAATATTGTTTTCTTTCAGTATTCTTGCCGTTTCAACAGCCGTATCAAAGCCTTTTACGGGAGTGAATCTGCCGCAAGAGCATAAAATCAGCTTGTTTTCGGGCGCATTGATTTTTGTTTCTTTGCTCTGTGCGGTTATAAGCTCCTTGTCGGTATAGTTTTCAACGATGCTGATTTTGTTTTTATGTTTGGGATACCACTTGTTAAGAAGAATTTTCTGCTCTTCGTGGAGCGCGGCTATTTTATCGAAGCCGGGCAGAATCAGCTCGTGCATTTCGTGGAGTTCATCGGTGCTTGTGTGATAAAAAACGATTTTTTCATCAGCATCAACGTATTTGTCAACAAACAGCGACGTATAGCCCTGAACGTAAGCAACTGCAATATCATATTTTTTTGATTTGAAATATTTTTTCTGTTCATAGCGCATTGAATCTTTGCGGATTCTGTCCGCAAGTTCGTTGCTGAATGCCGCCTCAAGAGTTTTGTTGCCGAGGCGTTGACTGAGCATTATTTTGAGCTGAAGAAGTATCGCATAAGGTTTTCTGTAATAATGATGAGGGTCTTTGTTAACAACAACGTTTATTCTTTTATCAACGTATTCGAGAATATCCGTTCTGTTTTTTCTCAGATACAGAGTGACGTCGTATTTATCGTAATCCAATGCCTTTGAAGCGGAAACGAGAGTTTTCTGAACTCCGCCGATAGTCATATGATGAGCAACAATAAGCAACTGTTTTTTCATTCTATAACAGCTCCATCCATTTCTTTGCTGTATTTTCAAGTGAAAGGTTATTTCTGATTTTTGCGGCATTGTGCGAAAGTTTATCCGCAAAACATTTGTCACTTGCGATTTTTTTCATCGCTTCGCATAATTCGCCGGCATTGCCTACCTGCGTGAGAATACCGTTTTCTTCGTTTTGTATAATAGCATTTGCGCCGCCTATAGGACAGTCTGTGCAGATAACGGGCATACCGATTGCCATTGCCTCAAGCATTGCGTTGGACATACCTTCGTGGTTGGAGGAATTTACATATGCGGTATCTTTTATTATCAGTTTGTGTACTTCATTGCTGAACGGCAGAAAATCAACTTTTTCGTATATTCCAAGTTCGGAAATGTGATTTTTCAGGTTTTTCAGCGTTTCTTTTTCTGCAGAATTGAGAGCATCGCCAATAATTTTTAAACGGTAGTTATCAAATTCTTCCGAAAATGAAGAAAAAGCATCTGCGAGCAGAGTCAGATTTTTTTCGTGTGAAATACGGCAGAACGTTGTTATATATTTTTCTCTTTCGCCAAAATAAGGCTCGGGGAGTTTATCGTTTATCGGGTTGAAGATAACTGTTCCTTTTGCGGAGACGTTATCGGGATAAGCTGCCATTGCGTCGTTTGTCTGAAAAACAACGGCATCGGCGCGCGGATAGTATTTTTTGATAAAATTATATCCGTAACGCTTTTTTAAAATGCGGTATGGGTCGCCTCTTTCCGAAAGAACAACTCTGTTGGGCAAATTTTTTGCGGCAAGCAGAGTGAGAGGAATTGAGGGCTGAAGAAAAGATATGATTTTTGCTTCGGGTTTTTCTTCTATGATTTTATGAAGCGCTTCAAGTTCATCATAATACTGCGCCCTGAATGAATGATATGCCCATTCGGCAGGAACTCTTTTTTTGAAAGCTTCGGGAATTTTGCAAATCAGCGAAGTGAAAAGTCTGAGCAGAGCGATGCGGAATTTTCTGAATGCTCCGCTTTTGGGAAACGATTCGCGCAGGACGGTGAGCCTGATATCGGAATCAAGACCGCGGTCAACAACCTCGCTTCTGTCAGAATTAGTGAGAACAAGCTCACATTCGAAGCCGTTTTTATTAAATTCATTGAGGAGCAGCGCGGCAACCTTTTCCGCACCGCCGCCCTTCATAACGGGCATTATGAACATAAGCTGTTTTTGGTTGCTCATTTTTTACCTTTCAGCAGTTTACCTGCGGTTTTATCAAATATTTTATAAACGAACCAGAACGCTTTGCCGTAACAGCGCATTTTCAGAGCCGTGTTGCCGAAAGCGGAACGGTTAAGTATATCTTTTTTTAAGGCTTTATATTCTTTTTTTGATATCGCCTTATCTTCGCCTGAGATTTTTTTATAGGTATCCAATGCATTGTATGCACAGCGCACGGTATATTCCCTTGCCATATAATCTCCCGATTTGCCGATGGATTCCGAATAATCCCTGACTTTCTCATAAACGTCCCTGCAGCTGCGGAAATGGCGCTGAGTCTTTTGGGAAGTTACGATTGAATCGGAGCGGTATCTTCTGTGATGCAGTGTATTTTTGCACTGCAGAGCTTTTTTTGACGAACAGAACACCTGGTAGGTGAAAAGCATATCTTCGGAGCAATAAGCCTCTTCAAGAAAACGGATTTTGTTATCACAGAGAAGCTGCCTGCTGATGAAAAGAAGACATATTGCGCAGTGATAATCCTTGTTTTTATGAAGCTTTGTGAGAACCTCATAGCCGCTTGCGGGCTCATAATCGCCTTTGATTTCGTAGCCCTGAGGAATATCCGTGCCGTTATCGGCAAAAGAATGAGCATCGAAAAACACAAGGTCGGCGCTGCCCGATTCAGCCTTGTTCAGCAGAAGCTCAAGAGCGTTGCTCTCAATATAATCGTCGCTGTCGAGAAAATAAACGTATTTGCCGTTTGCGTTTTCGAGACCCGTGTTTCTTGTTTTTGACGGACCGCTGTTTTTTTGATGAATAACGGTTATTCTTTCGTCTTTTTCAACGTATTCATCGCAGATTTGGGGCGAGGAATCCGTTGACCCGTCGTCAACAAGAATGATTTCAAGGTTTGTATAAGTCTGATTTATAACGCTTTCCAAACATTCAACAAGATATTTTTCAACGTTATAAACGGGAATGATTACGCTTATCAAAGCCTGATTTTCCATAAATTCAACCCTTTAATCTCTCTTTGATAACTATAAATACCGTTGCAACGGATTTTTTGATATCCGAAACAAAGCCGTAGGAATAGTGCTTTTTCATTATTTTCTGAATTCTGCCGTCAATTTCAACGTCAGTCAGAACGGGGATTTCAATAGATTTTGATAAATCAACGCGCATTTTTTCCGCATCGTCGGATTTGCTGTGAACACCCGATTCATCGCATCCGATGTTGCTGTTATATGAAAACTTCGGATAAACCGTAAGAAGATTGTTTTTGACGAGGTGTGCGCCGAATCTGACCGACCACGAGCTTCCGTTGCCCTTTGTCTGGCGGTAAAGACGCATAAATCTGTCGCTTCCGTTTGAGTTGAGGCGGCGGATAAGCTTGGGGGATTTATAGAAATCCTTCATTTCTTTCAGTTCCCAATCCACGCCTTCCCAGCGGTCTTTCCATGTTGCCCAGGTCCAGCTGCATGAGCGGTAAGCGGCAAAAACGTCGCTTTTATAGTCATCGGGCAAATCAATCATAGGCGTATAGCCGGCGATTGAGCCGATTTTTTTGTTGTTTTTATAGAATTCGAGCGCATTGTTCATATAGCTGAGGAAGAAGGGCGAAACCTTGCAGTCATCCTCAACAACGATTGCTTTTCCGTATTTGTTGATAACCTGCGTCACACCTGCGATAACCGAGGCGGCAAGACCCTTGTTGACGGGGCTTTCGGTAACTGTTACGGATTTGAAATCGCCCGAATTCCTTATTGAATTGACTGCGTTACGCACTTCGCTTACCTTTTCTTTGCCTGCTTCGTTTTTGGCGCCGTCGGAAAAAATGAAAAGCTCCGAATCCTTTGCTTCTTTGCAGGCGGCAAGTGCGTTATATGTTTGTATAAAATGGTCTGCACGGTTATACACAAAAATTATAATCGGTGCGTAACTCATAATATCACTCCAGAATACTTGTATATGCGTCGATAAGCATCTGCGCGTTTCTCTCGGCATCGTGGGTTATGAGCGCTCTTTTTTTGCCGTTTTCGGAAAGCGAAAGAGCAAGTTCATCGCTGTCAAACACACGTTTGAGGTTCCAGGCAAGCAGCTTCGGGTCATCGTTTCTGAAAAACAGAGCTTCCTTGCCGTCCGTTGCCATATCGGAAACTCCGCCGACGTATGCCGCAATGCAGGGAGTGCCTACCATCATCGCTTCGCCGAGGGTGTTGGGGCTGTTTTCAACGGCCGAACACAAAACGTAGGCGTTGACCTTTGAGAGCTTTTCGGCAACCTGCGGCGCCTTGAGCGGACCTGTGAATTCAACGTGATCCTGCACGCCGAGGTCATAAATCAGCTTTTTGAGATATGCGGCATAGCCTTTTTTCAAAACAGAACGCTTATCGTTTTCCGTATAAGGCTTATAGCCTGCAACGTAGACCTTTACGTCGGGATATTCCCTGATGAGATAGGGGAGAGCCATAACAACAAAGTGAAGACCCTTGAGGGCGTTATAACCGTTGCCGATATAAATTGAATGCCTTTCGGCTTTATCAATGCTCCATTTTTCTTTGTAGAACGGAGCGCGGAGAATACGGCTGCAAGGAAAGTATTTTGCGTTGGGATTTATCGCATAAGAATGCGCTCTGTCCCAGGTTGTTCTGCCGAGAATATATTCGGCATTTTCTATTATTTCTTTTTCGGATTTCATACGGGGCTTGTACCATCTTGTTTTGCGAAGATGCATAATCCACGCCGAGAAGATATTTGTCAGCGATTTTGAAAACATCATATCGTCGATGGGGAGCTGACCGCACTGATAGGCATATTGCCCGTTGAGTATTCCCTGAAGGGAAACAACTGCAGGGACACCGTGGCTTTTTGCGGTTAACTGCATTGCCCTTGCATGAAGAAATTCCGTTCCCTCAATGTTGATTATATCGGGCTTGAAATCCGAAACGATTTTATCGCATTTTGCCGAAAGCTCCGCAAGCGGAGTTGATGGGGTATAGTAAAGGCTGAAATAGGTTACGCCGTTGATTTTTTCGCAGAAATCAAGCGGTTGTTCGCATTTGCAGACGATTCCGAGTTCAATATCGCTGTTTTTGCTCAGCTGTTCAGCCATGGATTCAACCCATCCGCCAAGCACCTCGGATGCCATTCCGAGCTTTACGGAAACGGCTGCAGGTATTAAATTCACTGTCCATAAAACCTTCATGTTTTTTCAGCTCCGGTCCATTTTACAATATCTTCAAACATAAGCGAGGAAACGATAAGAATCATACATGTGAATGAATAGTTGAACGAATCGAGAACGGAAACGAACATCATTGTTATGAGGGTTGCGTTTGCCGTTGATAAAATGAATTTGTTGTTATAATGATGCTTGTAGTGGAAAGGCACGTGATAAAACATCATCACGAGAGCATATCCGCCAAGCCATCCGTATTTTGAGAACGTATCGAGAACAGCGGAGTGGCCGCCGCCGCTGTCACGCCAGAGAGAGCCGATGACGGGGTATCTTATCATATCTCCGAGGCTGTCAGTATATGCGGTTATTCTGACCTGAATGGAGTCACCCGTAACACCTGAATCAGAGGTGGAAATAAGGTCGTTTACCTTTCTGGCAACGGCAGTGCCGTCAAATGTCTCGAGTATCCATTCCCTGAATGACGGAATATAGAGAATTGATGCCATAATCGCCGCAAAAACAAGAATGGCAATTATGAATGCGGCAATGGCGTTTTTGCCTCTGTAGAAAATCAGGAGCAGCAGACCGACCGAGCTTGCAAAAAGCGCAATGGAATAACCCGCAAGTTCAAGAAGTCTTATGAACGTATAAGCCCAGGCAATGCCGATGGCGAAGAAAAGCTTGTTGTTTTTGAATGATTTGAAAGTCCACGCAACGATAAGCGGGCTGATACAAACCTGAGGGTAAATAAGGCTGTAGCCGCCGATACCCTGCCTGAGAAAGTTATAGGTTTCTTCGCTGTCACGAACGAGCAGCCTTGCAACGGTGTGGTCTTCAATCAGCAGGTTGAACGTTTTGTAATTGAATATTGTGAGCAGAATAAGAACTATCGGCACAATGCCGTAAAGTTCCTTCCATTTATCGTCATAAAAATAGGTCATCAGGAAGCACATAACAAGCATTATCAGCGCGATTTGCTTTATGAGGTTTTCAATTTCATATTTTTCAATATAAATAACAACCATAACGCAAACCAGGAATATGATAGCACCGATTTGTTCTTTGCCGAGGCTTATCGGGTTTTCTCTGACAAACCACAGAGCTGCCCAGATAACTGCGCAGCCGAGCGCAAGCAATCTGTAAATCGTATCAACCTGAAGAGGAGGAGAAACAGTCCAGATAACGATATAAAGAACGGCGATTTTTTGGATAAAGCCGTAGGATAGCACGTTTTTGAGCATATTTTCCTCCTTCCGTTGTTTTTATTTCAGCCAGCTTTCGGTTTGGCTGATGAATGATTCATAGTGAAAAGCAGTGTTGAGAGACTTATCGCTCTGTTTGTTTTCGAGCTGATAAAGCATTGCTTCGGATACGTTCTGAACAGTCATATCCTTAAGAAGAGTTCCTCTGCCGCTTTTTGTTATATAGCTGCCAACGTCGCTTACGTCGGTTGTTATTATCGGCACACCGCAGGTGAAGCTCTCCGCAAATTTTGTGGGGAAGCCTGCGTTGTTGCGCTTATCGGAACGGCGGATAAATATATAACAATCGCAGCCGAGAACGTGTTTTATTGTTTCTCTGTGAGAGAGTCTGCCCATAAACAGCATTTTGTTGCGAACGTTTTTCGGAATAAAGCAATCGGGATAAATCCTTGAAAAATCATCTTCGGTGATGCCGATTATGCGCAAACGGGTGTTCTTTTTATTGATGCTGCAGAATGCCTCAACAACCTTATCAAGGCTTTCTTTTTTACCGTCGGGAATGCCTGCAAAGCAGAATTCAAAAATTCCCTCGTGTTCTTCGGTTGGCTGATGCCAGATTTCATCGTTTATATCAACAAGGGGAGGAAGAACAACGAGCTTTTTGGCTTTTTTGTATTTTTTCTCCATCATCGAGCTTATGGCAATCATACCGTCGGCAACCTTGTGGGCAAAGCTGCTGATGAGTATTTCGTCAAACGCCTTGAAAAGCCTTTTGGGGAGCGATCCGTCAGTATCCTTTGTCCATTCTGTGCAGTCGTAACACACTTCGATATTTCTCTTTGAAAAAACTTTTTTTGCTTTCATCAGAGTAAACATCGGCACGTTATAAAGAATTATTTTTTTGACGTCGCCGTAATTTTTCATAACGGCTTCGATATGCTCAACGCTGAACATATGGGTGAGCCACTGTTTGGTTGATTTCGGGTGAGTGTGCTCAAACATATTCTCATATCCCGAAACGTTTCTTAAACCGTCAAAGCTTTCGTCTGACGGTGCGGCGCCGATGAAAACGGTTTTATAGCCGAGAGCGGAAAAAATCTTTCCGTTTGAAACAACTCTGTTTGCCGCCGCGCTTTTATCAGGCAGAGTAAATCCGCCGTAATATATTATCGTACCTTTGCTCATAAATTCTCTTTATACCATTCTATAGCGGCTTCGATGCCTCTTTCAAAGCTCCATTCGGGGTCATAGCCGAGCATAGCCTTTGCCTTGGAAATATCGGCGTTGCTGTGTTTGATATCGCCTGCTCTGTCGGGGCCGAAATTCGGCTCGATATCAACGCCCAGAGCTTTTGTTAAACCGTAATAAATATCAATCAGATATTCTCTGCCGCCGTAGGCAATGTTGAATGCTTCGCCTGCCGCTTCGTGAGGCGCAAGGCAGGCTTTGAGATTAGCCTCAATAACGTTTTCGATATATGTGAAGTCACGGCTCTGCTTGCCGTCGCCGTTGATTGTGGGAGTTTCTCCGTTAAGAAGGAGCTTTATGAATTTGGGGATAACCGCCGCATACGCGCCGTCGGGAGTCTGACGTCTGCCGAAAACGTTGAAATAGCGCATTCCGTAGGTATCAAGCCCGTAGTGTTTTGTGTATTGCTTTGCCCACTCCTCGTCGCATCTCTTGGTGAGTGCATAAGGGGAGAGGAGATTACCCTCTCTGCCCTCTGTTTTGGGGAGATTGGGTTCATCGCCGTAAACCGATGACGATGAAGCGTAAACAAATTTTTTAACGTTATTCTGCCTTGCGGCTTCAAGCATATTGAGAGTGCCGCTGATGTTGTTGGCGCAGTAGAAAAGAGGCATCTCAATGCTTCTTGGTACGCTTCCCCACGCCGCCTGATTAAGAACGTAGTCAACTCCCTCGCAGGCTTTCATACATACCTCAAGGTCTTTGATATCGCCCTTGATGAATTCATAGTTCGGGTTTGAGAGAAACATATCAACGTTTTTCTGTGAACCCGTTGACAAATCGTCAAGGCAACGCACTCTGCAGCCCATTTCAAGAATGGCTTCGCAGAGATTTGAACCTATGAAGCCCGCACCTCCCGTGACGAGGAACAACGAATTTTCAGGAAAAACAAGGTGTTTGTAGCCCATTATCAAAGCCTCCAGTACTGATAGCCTGCATCTGCATAAGTTTTTCTGTCAAGTATGCCCTTAACGTCGATAAGCACTTTTTCGCTGTTGTCACCGTTTATAAAGAATGCATCAATATCGCTCATTGAGAAGTTCATAAATTCCGTGTGACCGACTGCGATTATAACGGCATCCATATCCCTTACGGAATTCAAATCCGCAAACTCAATGCCGTAGTGCTGCCTGCCCTCTTCGGCATCGGCAACGGGGTCGGCAACAACGGGAGTTATGCCGTATTCGGCAAGCTCGTTCATAATATCAATAACTCTTGTGTTTCTTGTATCGGGGCAGTTTTCTTTGAAGGTGAAGCCGAGGATTGCAACCTTTGAATCTTTCACGTTTTTGCCTGCGGCAATGAGCTTTTTAACAACGTTTTCGGCAACGTATTTGCCCATATCGTCGTTTATTCTTCTGCCTGCAAGGATAACCTGGCTGTGATATCCGAGCTGCTCTGCTTTATATGTAAGATAATAAGGGTCAACGCCGATGCAGTGACCGCCGACAAGACCGGGGAAGAATTTGAGGAAATTCCATTTTGTGCCTGCCGCTTCAAGCACCGCTTTTGTGTCGATACCCATCTTGTTGAAGATGATTGAAAGCTCGTTCATAAAAGCAATGTTGATATCTCTCTGGCTGTTTTCAATAACCTTTGCGGCTTCGGCAACTTTGATGCTCTCTGCACGGTGAACGCCAGCTTCAACAACAAGCTCATATACTTTTGCAACGGTATCAAGGGTTTCGGTATCCATACCCGAAACGATTTTTACTATTGTTTCAAGTCTGTGCACCTTATCGCCGGGGTTGATTCTTTCGGGCGAATAGCCGATTTTGAAATCAACGCCGCATTTGAGACCCGATTCCTTTTCAAGAATGGGTACGCATACATCTTCGGTAACGCCGGGATAAACGGTTGATTCAAAAACAACAACCGAGCCTTTGGTGAGATTTCTGCCGAGAATGCGGCTTGCGCCCTCAACGGGGGTGAGGTCGGGAGTGTGGTCGTCGTTAACGGGGGTAGGAACTGCAACGATGTGGAATTTTGCTTCGCGGAGCTTTGTTTCATCGGAAGTGAATTCAACTGTTGTGTTTTTTATCGCATCATCGCCTACTTCAAGAGTGGGGTCTATGCCGCTTTTATAAAGCTCGATTTTTTTGGCGTTGAGGTCATAGCCTATAACGTCAGCCTTTTTTGCAAAAGCAACGGCGATGGGCATACCAACGTAGCCGAGACCCACGAGCGAGATTTTTTCTTCTTTTGAAATGATTTTTTCATAGAGATTTGCAAACATAATTATTCCCCTTTATTTACACAGAATGTTGATTTTTTCAAGATATGCTTCAATAACTTTTTTGCGTGAGAAATTAGCTTTTATATATTCTCTTCCTTTTTCGCCCATTGATTTTCTTTCTTCATTGGGAAGAGCAAGAAATTTTTTGATTTGAGCGCAGAGCGCATCAACGTCTCCGCCGTGATAGATGAATCCCGTTTCGCCGTCAACAAAAGTTTCCATACAGCCGGGGTTATCGGTTGAAATAATCGGTCTGCCGCTTGAGGCACTTTCAAGAAGCACATTGCTCATTCCCTCGCCGTAGGTTGAGGGATGAATTGTTGCGTGAGATTTGGCAACGAAGGGCTTTATATCCTTTTGGCTGCCTCTGTATTTCACAATGTCTTTTTCGCCAAGCTCCGAAAGCAGCTTTTCATAGTGCATTTCGGTCGGCTCGATGAAGCCGAGCATATTGAATTCGGTGTTGGGGTATTCGGCTTTTATTCTTTTGGCGGCTTCGATATAGTCGTCAACGCCTTTATCGTGAAGAATTCTGCCGATATAGTTAAAAATGATTTTTTCACCGTCTTTGCCGTTGCCGCCGTCGGGATAAGGCTGAAGAGGATATCTCTCGGTGTTTACTCCCGAACCCGGAATGAGCTTATGCTCTCCCTTTACCATTCCCGATTCCTCGGCAAGCTTCATATTTGTTGAATTCTGAAACATAACGCAAGCCGAACGGCGGAACGAAAACTTAAAAAGAGACATTATCAGCTTTTGTTTGAGACCGCTTTCGTTCAGCACACTGCCGAAGCCCGTAACGTTGCTGATAACGGGGATTCCCAGCAGATGCGCCGCAATGCCTGCATAAACGTTGGGCTTTGCGGTGTAAGTAAGCACAACTGAGGGTTTATTCTTCCTGAAAAGATTGAAATAATGAAGAAAAAGCTTCATATCGGCAACTATGTTTGTTCCTCGGCGGTCAATAACGGGGTCATCATAGCGGTATTCTATATGACGCATCAACTCGAATTTTTCGCCGTCGGGGCAGGAGATAAGCATTTCATAGCCCGAATTGATTATCTCTTCGATAAGCTCTTTTCTGAAGCAGTAAATATCGTCGTCATTGTTTGTGAGAAGTGCAACAAGATGTTTTTTGTTTGTCTTTTTCATTTTCTCATCCTTTATCAGCGGAAAACCGCAAGTACGGTCAGAATCATAACTTTTATATCATCAATGAAGCTGAAGCTTTTTATTGCGGCAAGGTTGTATTTCATTTTATCGGGCAAAACAACCTCAAGATAGGTTTTTTCAACGTCTTCAGCCGCATCGAGAAGCTCGTTTTCGTCTTTGTAGTAAACGCTTGCCTCGGAGGTTATGCCTGCAGGCAGAAGAAGAGTTGCCATCATCTCCGGAGTGTATTTTTCAACGTATTTCGGCACTTCGGGGCGTGTACCGACAAAGGTCATAGTACCTCTCAGCACGTCGATAAGCTGGCTGAATTCATCAAGCTTGTATTTGCGGATGAACTTGCCTGTTCTTGTTATTCTTGAATCGCCGCCGACGGTTAAAAGCGAGCCTTTGTCCGCATCCGTCACCATTGAGCGGAATTTGAAAATGCGGAATTCCTTGCCGTATTGAGTAACTCTTGTCTGGCGGTAAAACACGGGACCTTTTGAATCGAGCTTTATCGCGATTGCAAGAATTGCAAAAACGGGGGAGAGAAGTACAAGCAGCGAGAACGAAGCGGCTATATCAAACAAACGCTTCAGAACAAGGCTGAACCTCTTTTTCTTAAGAATATCATAATATATTTTAACTTCGGGTATCTGCATTTCGGGAGGCAACTTTTCCCATTTCCGCAGTATCATAAACATCTACCTCAAATATATTTTTTCACAACTTCAGAAAAGTTTTCGCAAACTGCGTTTACGTCTTCGTCTGAAAGCTTTGTATGCAGGGGAAGAGTGATTTCATTTTTGAAAAAACTGTGTGCGTTGGGGAAATCGGCAATGTCACAGACGAGATTTTTATATGCCGTCATCATCGGCAGGGGTTTATAGTGAACGTTGCAGGAGATTCCTCTTTCCGCCATTTCGGTTATTATGGCGTTTCTTGTTTCTTCGCTTATATCGGGAATTCTTGTGATATAGAGATGACCCGATGAAGAGTGATTTTCGCCGTAATGCTCAAGATGAATTATCCCGAGTTTATCACAGGTTTCATCATATTTTCTGATAATTTCTTTTCTTTTTTCAAGAAGCGACGGATATCTTTCAAGCTGCTTAAGACCGATTGCGGCGGTTATATCCGTCATATTGCATTTATACCACGCGCCGACAATATCGTATTCCCATGCGCCTGCCTTTGTTTTGGCAAGGGCATCCTTCGACTGACCGTGAAGGCTGAAAAGCATATATTTTTTATAAAGCTCTTCGTTATCAACACCGTCAATCGTTTTCCACGTTGCGGCACCGCCCTCTGCGGTGGTGAGATTTTTAACTGCGTGGAACGAAAACGAAGTAAAATCGGCAATCTGCCCTGCCTTCATCCCGTTTCTTGAAGCACCGAGAGCGTGAGCGCAGTCGGCAACAACGGCAACTCTGCCCATGGCTTTCTGAATATCATTCGCAGGGATAAAAAGATGCTTCTTATTCTCAACCGCGGCATAGATTCTTTCATAGTCACAGATAATGCCTGCCAGGTCAACGGAGATAATCGCCTTTGTTTTATCCGTTATCGCTTTTTCCATAAGGTCATAATCCATTTCAAACGAATCGGGCTTGCTGTCAATGAAAATAACCTTTGCGCCAACGTGGATTGCCGCCGAAGCGGAGGCTGTGTAAGTATATGCGGGAACAATAACCTCGTCGCCTTCTCCTATTCCGAGAACACGCAGATTCAGTTCAAGCGCTGCGGTTGCCGAGTTAAGGCAGGCAACCTTTTCCGTGCCGCAGTATTCGGCAAGCCTGCGTTCAAACTCCTTTGTTTTCGGGCCTGTTGTTATCCAGCCTGAACGGAGAACTTCGCAGACTTCGTCTATCTCTGCCTCGGTAATATCAGGAGGGCTGAAAGGTAT
>JAZSBC010000183.1:0-9462 GCA_045602245.1 Acutalibacteraceae bacterium
TAACGTCAACTTCAAGTTCTGTACCCATCATATATTTATCAACGAGAACAGGATTTTCAATCTCACCCGAAAGGATGATGTTCATATATCTCTCAACGTCGTCGTCGCTGTAAGCAATGGTCATATTCTGGCCGCCGATAACGTATGAAGGACGAAGAAGAACGGGGTAGCCGAGAGTGTTTGCGGCGTTAAGAGCTTCCTGCTTTGTCATAACGCCCATGCCCTTGGGTCTGCGGATTGCAAACTTTTCAAGAAGTGCGTCAAATCGCTCTCTGTCTTCTGCGGTGTCGATACCGTCAGCCGATGTGCCGAGGATTCTGATTCCGTTTTCATCAAGATATTTTGTGAGCTTGATAGCGGTCTGTCCGCCGAAAGCAACAACAACGCCGATGGGATTTTCAACCTTGATGATGTTCATAACGTCTTCGGGGGTAAGGGGTTCGAAATAAAGCCTGTCTGCCGTATCGTAGTCTGTTGAAACGGTTTCGGGATTGTTGTTGATGATTGCAACCTCGTAGCCGAGCTCTTTAAGAGTCCATACGCAGTGAACAGATGAATAGTCGAATTCAATACCCTGACCGATACGGATGGGACCTGAACCGAGAACGATAATCTTTTCTTTATCGCTCTTTGCAAGAGGTCTTGCTTCGCATTCACGGTCGTAGGTTGAGTAGAAGTAAGGTGCTGCAGTGTTGAAGTTCCTTGAGCAGGTATCAACGATTTTGTAAACAGCTTCTTTGTGCTCGGGGAGCTTGTCCACGCCTGAAAGACGCTTGAGTGCTGCGTCAGTATAGCCGTAATGCTTGCCCTGAGCATATTTTTCTTCGTCAATGTTGCCGTTTTCGATTGATTTTTCAAAATCTGCAAGATTCTTGAGCTTAAGAAGGAACCACTCTGTAATCTTTGTGATTTCGTGAATTTCTTCAATCGGCATACCGCTCTTGATTGCCTCAAATACGGAGAACAGACGCATATCGTCTGCTTCAGCCATACGTTCCTTGAGAGGTTTATCTGTTTTGGGAACGGCATTGAGAGTGTCAAGCGAAATTTCTGCGCCTCTGACCGCCTTCATAATAGCCATTTCGAAGGTGGGACCGATTGACATAACTTCGCCCGTTGCCTTCATCTGTGTGCCGAGCTTTCTGCTTGCGTTCACAAATTTATCGAAGGGCCACTTGGGAAGCTTAACAACAATATATTTTACGTCAGGCTCAAACTTTGCACAGTTGAGACCTGTTTCGTCGTTCTTGATTTCATCAAGAGTAAGGCCGAGAGCAAGCATAGCCGTAACCTTTGCAATGGGGTAACCCGTTGCCTTACTTGCAAGAGCCGATGAACGTGAAACTCTGGCGTTAACCTCGATAACAGCGTAATTCATGCTGTTGGGTTCAAGAGCAAACTGGCAGTTGCATCCGCCGATGATTCCGAGAGCATCAACGATATCGAGCGATGCCTGACGGAGCATTTCGAGTTCTTCAGGCTTAAGCGAAAGTGCAGGTGCGGCAACAATACTGTCACCGGTGTGAACACCTACGGGGTCGAAGTTTTCCATGCTGCAGACTGCAACGCAGTTGCCTGCGCTGTCACGCATTGTTTCAAACTCGATTTCTTTCCAGCCGAAGATATATTTTTCAACAAGCACCTGAGTGATGGGGGATAAATCAAGACCTGTTTTTGCTATAACTCTGAGTTCGTCAACGTTGTTTGCAACGCCGCCGCCGCCACCGCCGAGTGTGAACGCAGGGCGGATGATGATGGGATAACCGATTTTTTCAGCTATCTCAACCGCTGTTTCAACGTCGTTTGCAATTTCTGAAGGAATAACGGGCTGATTGATTGATTCCATTGTGTCACGGAACATCTTTCTGTCTTCAGCCTTGTCGATAGCTTCAGCGTTTGTTCCCAGAAGCTTAACGCCCATTCTGTCAAGATAACCGTCTTTGCTCAGCTGCATAGCGATGGTAAGACCGGTCTGACCGCCGAGACCTGCAAGAAGGCTGTCAGGCTTTTCTTTTTCTATGATACGCTTAACGGTTTCAGCGGTAAGCGGTTCAAGATAAATTTCATCAGCAAGAGCCTTGTCTGTCATAATGGTTGCGGGGTTTGAGTTAACAAGTACAACGTCAAGACCCGCGTCCTTAAGAACACGGCAAGCCTGCGTGCCTGCATAGTCAAATTCGGCAGCCTGACCGATAACGATGGGGCCCGAACCGATAACCATTACCTTTTTGATGTCTTTATTGATTGGCATATTAAAAACCCCCTATGTGATTAATCCTTCATAAGCTTAACGAGAACAGCCTTCTGAGCGTGGAGTCTGTTTTCGGCTTCCTCAAAAATTTCCTTTGCGTGTGCTTCAAATACTTTGTTGGTGATTTCTTCTTCGCGGTGAGCGGGGAGACAGTGAAGAACCATTGCGTCGGGTTTTGCAACAGACATAACGCTGTCGTTAATCTGATAACCCGTGAAAATCTTCTTTCTTTCTTCTGCTTCAGCCTCCTGACCCATTGATGCCCAAACGTCTGTGTAAAGAACGTCTGCATCCTTTGCGGCTTCAAGAACGTCTGTTGTGCAGAGGAAATCGCCGTTTTCGCTTGCCCATTTAATAATCTCTGCATCGGGTTCATATCCCTTGGGGCAGCCGATGCTGACCGACATACCCATCTTGATACCGCCGACGATGAGCGAGTTTGCCATATTGTTGCCGTCGCCGATGTAGCAGAGCTTGTTGCCTTTGATTCCGCCCTTGAATTCGCGGATTGTCATAAGGTCTGCAAGAACCTGGCAGGGATGGCAATAGTCGGTAAGACCGTTGATGATGGGGATTGAACCGTATTCTGCAAGTGTTTCAACGTCGCTCTGTTCAAAAGTTCTTATCATAATTCCGTCGAGGTAACCTGAAAGAACTCTTGCTGTGTCGTTAACAGGTTCGCCTCTGCCGAGCTGAATATCGTGTGAGCTGAGGAAGAGAGCGGTGCCGCCAAGGTCATACATACCAACCTCAAAAGAAACTCTTGTTCTTGTTGATGATTTTGCAAAAATCATACCGAGAGTTTTGCCTTTAAGGTGGTGATGCTCAATTCCGTTCCTTTTTTCATACTTGAGCTGATCGGCGAGATTGAGAATCTCGTTGATTTCGTTTGTGCTCAGATCCATAAGCTTGAGTAAGTGCTTCATATATGCCTCCAAATACAATTATTAACTGATAAAATATGCCAAAAAATCTTATTCAATATAGTATAACATATATTCACAGATTTTTAAATATATTTTTGCAAAAAAGTTAAGAAAAAACCGCCAATCAAAATGACGGCGGTTAAAAATCATATGTCATCAAATGAGAAAACGGGAACTATATCCGTTGCGATTGCTGCGCAGCAGATGCAGATGTGTGCTTTTTTGTATGAAACAGACATCGTTTGTTCCTCCGTTTTTATGCTGATGATATTCTACAATAATCAGCATAATAAATCAATATGCAAGTTGTCAAATATCCTGATTTTTTTGGTTGAAAAATTAATTTAAAATAACAAAACGGAGAAGCCGAAGCCTCTCCGTAAAGCTGGTTATTTTGCAGGGCAGTGGTTTGTTGCAACAATGTTGATGCCTGTGCCGAGAATGTTTTCAACAAGCACGTCGCCGAGAGAAACCGGTGCATCCGCCTGAACGGAATTGATAACTTTCATACACTCCGTAATTTTGTCCTTCGGAAGTGAACCTGCAGATTTGCAGGGAACAACGTTATAAATTCCGCCGTTTACCTTAACCGTTGTTGCAAGGCTTCTTACGGGATTGGTGCATTCTGCTCTTGCGTAGGCGTCACCGCGCTTGCAGGTGTTACCGGTTACGGAGATAATATCGCCGTTATCGGCAATTTCGACCGTTACGCCGCAGCCCATGGGGCAGGCAACGCAAATTATATTCTTCTGCATAAATCACACCTCCACCGATATTTCTATAACGCCGCCTTCAGCGAATTTTTTGAGCATATCATTCTTGATGATAACGTTTTCCATTTCGCCGGGTGCAAGACGGGGCCTCTTTTTGCTTATTATTTCTTCACCGTTATATTTTACAACGGTTTTTGCGTTCTTATATACCTGACCGACTCTGAAATAGAGTTTTACGTCGCCTTCATTTTTAACGTTGACCTTCTGAGGAACAATATATCTTACACCGTTGACGCCTTTTGCCGTGATATATTCGGCGTTTTCTGTTTTGCCCTGAACGTATCTTGCCGCACCTTCGCCTGCAGTCTGGCTTTCAAGAGTAACGTAGTCAACAAGGTCGTGAACGTGAAGGACGTTGCCGCAGGCAAACACGCCTTTGTGGCTTGTTTCTCTGTATTCATCAACAACAGCACCGCTTGTTACGGGGTCAAGGTTAATGCCGACAGCGCGCGTAAGCTCGTTTTCGGGAATAAGACCGACGGAGAGAAGAAGAGTATCGCATTCAATATATTCTTCGCTGCCGGGAATGGGTCTGCGGTTTTCGTCAACCTTTGCAATGGTAACGCCTTCAACTCTTTCTTTACCGTGAATGTTAACAACCGTGCAGCTGAGATGAAGAGGAATATTGAAATCGTCAAGGCACTGAACGATGTTTCTTGTAAGACCGCTTGAGTAGGGCATAAGCTCGCAAACGCATTTGACCTCTGCACCTTCAAGTGTCATTCGGCGTGCCATAATAAGGCCTATATCGCCCGAACCGAGAATAACAACCTTTTTGCCGGGCATATAGCCGTCAATGTTAACGTATTTCTGAGCCGTACCTGCGCTCATAACGCCGGAAGCTCTTGAGTCTGCAATGTTGAGCGCACCTCTGGGTCTTTCACGGCAACCCATTGCAAGAATGATTGCCTTTGCCTGAATTTCAAGCAAGCCGTCTGTTTTGTTAATGGCATAAACAACGTTATTTTCTGTTATTTCAAGTGCCATTGTGTCTGTTTTGTATTCAATTTTCTGCTCGTCAACAAGCTGAATGAATCTGTCCGCATATTCTGGACCCGAAAGTTCTTCACCGAAATAGTGAAGACCGAAGCCCGTGTGTATGCACTGCTCAAGAATACCGCCGAGAGTTTCTGCTCTTTCAAGAATGAGTATGCTGTCAACTCCGCATTCCTTCGCTTTGAGAGCCGCCGCCATACCTGCAGGGCCTCCGCCGATAACAACTATATCATAATTAAGCATTTTCTACGCCTCACTTTGTTCTGTCATAAAGAATTATGGAGTTGCCGCCGAATTTTGTTATTTCGTTGATTTCAACGCCGAGTTCACGGGCGAGAAGCTCAACAACCTTTGAACCGCAGAAGCCGCCCTGACAGCGACCCATGCCTGCTCTTGTTCTTCTTTTAACACCGTCAACGTCTCTTGCACCTGCAGGGGAGTTGATTGCATCGAGAATTTCGCCCTCTGTAATCGTTTCGCATCTGCAGATAATTCTGCCGTAAGCAGGGTTTTTCTTGATAAGCGCCTTGCGTTCTTCGTTGCTCATATGTCTGAAACGGACGGGCTCTTCTCTTACGGGATTGAAATCTGCTTTTTCATCTGCAGGCATTAAGCCCAGAAGAATATTTTTAACGTAAACAGCGATTGCGGGTGCGGAAGAAAGACCGGGTGATTCGATGCCTGCAACGTTGATAAACTGAGCGTTTTTCTCGCTGGGTTCAATAATAAAATCGTCTCTGTCGCAATGCGCTCTGAGACCTGCAAATGATGTTATAACGTCTCTTGTTGTGAGGCAGGGAACGGATTTTTTAGCGGTTTCAAGAACGGAGGAAAGAGTTTCTGCAATAGTTGCAACGTCATCTTTATCTTCAATGTCTATTGCGCTCGGACCGAGAAGAAGATTGCCGTCAACCGTAGGAGTAACAAGAATACCCTTACCCATCTTTGAAGGACATTGAAAAATGGTGTGGTTTGCAAGATGTCCGATTGATTTATCGCAGAGCATATATTCGCCCTTACGGGGAACCGTATGAATTGAATTATCGCCGATAAGTGCTGCGATTTCGTCGCAATATACGCCTGCCGCATTGATAACGTATTTTGCTTTTATCTCCTTTTCGCCGTCTGAAACGGTGAAAACACTGCCGTCAAAATCAATTTCAGCAACTTCAAAATTGCGGATGAAATCTGCGCCGTTAACAACTGCATTTTCAACTGCGGCTATTGTAAGCTCATAAGGACAAACAATACCTGCCGAAGGCGCCCAGAGAGCAGCTTTCGCCTCGTCGCTGATATAAGGTTCTGCTTCTTTAAGCTTTTCTCTGTCGTATATTTCAAGACCGGGAACGCCGTTTGTTTTTCCTCTTTCGAGAAGCTCGTTGAGGGTTTCAACCTCTTCGTCGGAGAAGGCAACAACAAGCGAACCTACGGGTTTGAAAGGAACGCCGAGAGTTTTGCAAAGCTCGGGCATAAGTGCGGTTCCTTCAACGTTAAGTTTCGCCTTGAGCGAACCGGGTTTTGCGTCGTAACCGGCGTGAACGATTGCACTGTTTGCTTTTGACGTACCCATCGCCATATCGTTGCACTTTTCAACAATGGCAACTCTGACGTTGTATTTTGTGAGTTCGCGTGCAATCAGCGAGCCGATAACGCCTGCGCCTATAACGGCAACATCGTAATTCATTGACAAGACCTCCGTCTTATAATATTCCAAAGTTAATTATATCACACTGATTTTTTTAAAACAACACTTTTTTCAGACAAACGGGACAATTTGTCGCGAAAATGTAAAATTTTGTATGCTTGTATAAAACGAAAATATCATATTTGTTGAAAAAGTAAAAACGTGCAAGTCTGTATTGACAAATCAGATAATTTGTTGCAAAATATCTAATGTATATTACCTTGAAAGGACGCTGAAAAATTATGATGACAGATATTGAAATCGCTCAGTCCGTTGAAATGAAACCGATTACCGAAATCGCCGATGCAGCGGGTATTGAAAGAAAATACCTTGAGCAATACGGCAACTACAAAGCAAAGGTTGACCTTTCAATTCTCGGCGAAAACGATAAAAAAGACGGTAAGCTTGTTCTTGTTACAGCTATTACTCCCACTCCTGCAGGCGAGGGTAAAACAACAACCACCATCGGACTTGCAGACGGTATGAAAAAAATCGGCAAAAACGTTATGGTTGCTCTCAGAGAGCCTTCACTCGGTCCCGTTTTCGGCGTAAAGGGCGGTGCTGCAGGCGGCGGATATGCTCAGGTTGTGCCTATGGAAGATATCAACCTTCATTTTACGGGTGATTTCCACGCAATCGGTGCGGCAAACAACCTCCTTGCCGCTATGCTTGATAACCATATTTATCAGGGCAATTCTCTCAATATCGACCCCAGAAGAATCTCCTGGAAGCGTTGCGTTGATATGAACGACAGACAGCTTCGTTTTGTTACCGCCGGTCTCGGCGGCAGAGTAAACGGCGTACCCAGAGAAGACGGCTACGATATCACCGTTGCATCTGAAATTATGGCTGTTCTTTGCCTTGCAACGTCAATAACAGACCTCAAAGAACGTCTTTCAAGAATTATCGTCGGTTATACTTATGATGAAAAGCCCGTCACTGCAGGTGAACTCAAAGCCGCAGGTGCAATGACGGCTCTTCTTAAGGATGCGCTCAAGCCCAATCTTGTTCAGACTCTTGAAGGTACACCCGCACTTGTTCACGGCGGTCCTTTTGCAAATATCGCTCACGGCTGTAACTCTGTTATGGCAACAAAACTTGCGATGAAACTCGGCGATTATGCCATCACCGAAGCGGGCTTCGGTGCAGACCTCGGCGCAGAAAAATTCCTTGATATCAAGTGCCGCTATGCAGGTCTTACACCTTCCGCAGTTGTTGTTGTTGCAACAATCAGAGCGCTCAAAATGCACGGCGGTGTGCCCAAAACAGAGCTTTCGGGCGAGAACCTTGAAGCACTCGAGAAAGGTATTCCGAACCTTCTCCGCCACGTTTCAAACATTAAAAACGTTTATAAACTTCCCTCTGTTGTTGCAGTTAACAGATTCCCCACAGATACCGATGCCGAGGTTAATCTTATTATCGAAAAATGCAAGGAACTCGGCGTAAATGTTGTTCTCTCAAACGTATGGGCAGAGGGCGGCAAAGGCGGCGTTGAGCTTGCCGAAGAGGTTGTAAGACTTTGCGAACAGCCCAATGATTTCACCTTCTCATATGAGCTTGACGGCACGATCGAAGATAAGATTGAGGCTGTTGTCAAGAAGGTTTACGGCGGTGACGGTATCAGCGTTCTTCCTGCCGCAAAGAAACAGATTGCAGCTCTTGAAGCGTTGGGTTACGGCAGCCTTCCCGTATGTATGGCTAAAACACAGTACAGCTTCTCGGATGACCCTGCAAAGCTCGGCGCACCCGAAGGATTTACGGTTACAATAAAGAATGTTAAAATTTCCGCAGGCGCAGGTTTCATCGTTGTTCTTACCGGTGATATTATGACTATGCCCGGTCTTCCCAAAGTTCCTGCCGCAGAAAAAATTGATGTTGACGAAAACGGCAAAATCAGCGGACTTTTCTGATTGAATAATCAGCAACCGCCGAGGCAAATGATGCTTCGGCGGTTGTTTTATTATATTTCCGAGAGTATTTCTCCAACTTTGCCGTGAATGACAAGCCCGAATTTTTCATCCATCGCAGTTGTGTCTTTATTAATCAGAACAAGTTTATCGCCCGAAAAGTATCTTATAAAACCCGCCGCAGGGTAGACCGTCAGCGATGTGCCTGCAACAATGAGCATATCTGCATTTGCTATGGCATTTACGGCGCCTTCAATCACATCATTATCAAGGCTTTCTTCATAAAGCACCACGTCGGGTTTTACCGTTCCGCCGCAGTCACATTTCGGTATGCCGTCTGAGTGATAAACAAAATCGAAACCGTGGAATTTACCGCATTTCACGCAGTAATTTCTTAACGCCGAGCCGTGAAGCTCATAAACGCATTTGCTGCCTGCAAGCTGATGCAGGCCGTCAACGTTCTGAGTGATAACAGCTTTCAGTTTTCCTTGTTTTTCAAGCTCCGCAAGTTTGGTGTGTGCGGCGTTGGGTTTCGCATCGGGAAAACACAGATATTTCTTGTAAAAATCAAAAAATTCTTCTGTGTGTTTTATGAAAAAAGTATGGCTCAGCACGCTCTCGGGAGGGTATTTATAATCCATCATATATATACCGTCTGCCGAACGGAAATCTTTGATTCCGCTTTCGGTTGAAACACCTGCGCCGCCAAAGAAGACAATATTTTCACTTTTGTTTATCATATCTTTTAGTTTTTGAACGGATTCCTGCAAAATCATTTTCTCACCTCCGTTTTATTATACAGCTTCAGCAGTGATAATTCAATATATAATGTAATATCACATACAAAATATTATTAAAAAAATCGTTTTTACAACAAAATATTGAGTTTTTTGTTGCAATGAATATAAAAAGATGGTATAATTTT
>JAZSBC010000184.1:0-3639 GCA_045602245.1 Acutalibacteraceae bacterium
GATACCCATTGCGTTGATGGGATAAGCCGCCTTATCGGTTGAAAGGCAGATAACGGATTTTACGCCCGCATCAACAGCCGCAGTAAGCACGTTATCCGTTCCGATAACGTTGGTTTTGACCGCTTCCATAGGGAAGAATTCGCAGGAAGGAACCTGCTTGAGCGCCGCGGCATGGAAAACATAGTCAACGCCGACCATTGCGTCTCTCAATGAGTCAATGTTCCTTACGTCGCCGATGTAGAATTTGATTTTATCGGCAACCTCGGGCATTTTTGCCTGAAATTCGTGGCGCATATCGTCCTGCTTTTTTTCATCGCGTGAAAAAATACGGATTTCGCCTATATCTGTTTTAAGGAAACGGTTGAGCACGGCATTACCGAACGAACCCGTACCGCCTGTTATAAGTAAAGTTTCGCCTTTAAAATCATACATTTTTATCATCTCCGTATTATGATTGCTTTTTTCCGAAAATACTCTTTTTTATTTCATACAGAAATTCAACAAAGTTTTCGGGCTTTTGTTTTTTTCTTTTTTCAGGAGGATTATTTGCTTCCTCATAAAGTTGATAATTAATTCCGAGATTATCAAAATTAACCTCTATGCCGTATTTTTCAAAAAGCTCTTTGTTCTTAGGCAGCCATTGTCCTTGAGTGATACCGTAACCGTATTTAATTTTATCTTCAAAGTCAAAAACAGGCGGACAAACTCCGTTTATATTGTTTATTTCAAGCACTTTATAAGGATAATCTCTTGAACGCAGGGAAGCGTTGTGTTCAAATTCCCAGGGGTTTTCTTTTTCGTCAAGCAATTCCATAAGCCAGCTTTTGCGCCACAACACAGACATTGCCGTTATTCTGCAAGGGGTGGCAAGCAGATCTCTTGAAAAGAAACGTTCTGTGGGAACGAAATTCTTATCCTTGAATTTTCTTTCGGGAGTATTTTTCAATCCTATGTAACCTATATCATCGTTTTTCAAAATTAAATTATATGCTTCTTCAAACACTTCCTGATTAACGGGAGATCTGAGAAAAAAATCCTCCAGGAAGAACAAAATAAAATCCGTATCAACTTCTTCCAAAATGTTTTTCAGCCTTTTTGACCATGCAACGTTTCCCGAACAAACGGTTTTGACATTCCGAAAATTGCATTTATAATTTTTGTTTTCCGTGTTCAGGATTATTTTGTAATTTTCGGATTCGGGCCAGTTGATTTCCATAAGTCTGAAAAAAGGATTCCAGGCATCTTCATATTTATCACAAGTATTTACAATTATTGTAAGATTGGTCATTTAACACATCTCCCACTTCCGAAGTTGTCCTTACTGATTAATCAGCATTAAAATCTTATCAAAAAAAACTGTTAACGGTTCATCATCAAATTTGCAATAACGCATTTTTAATAATTCGGGTATGTATTTTTCTGCCTCTTCAATACTGTTAACGTATTTTATATAAGGCAGGTGTTTAATCCATTGATACACCCCTTCAACCTTATGGTTATAATTATTAAAAACTATACAAGGGGTATCTGTTATTGCGGCAAAAACCATTCCGTGCAATCTGTCGGTAATTACGAGTTCCGAACGGCAAAACTCCTGCATTTTTCTCCTGATGCAGTCTTTTCTGTTGTCGTTGTTTATATCACAGTCCGAATACATATCGGTTTCACTGTATTCCTGACCGCATTTTTTCACATACTCTTTTAATTTACGCAGAACTTCCTCGGATAAAACTTTTTCCACATCATTTCTTAAACAAAACAGCACACCTTTTCGCTTTTGAGGAACAACGTCAAAAGTCTCCATTTCAGCAGAAAGAACAATATCGGGAGTTAAAAGGATTTCGGTATCAGGATAAAGTTTTTGCATTATTCTGTAAGACTCTTTCTCCCGTGCAATCAACGTTAAGTTTGCACGTCCGTTATAATATTTTACAGATTCTTGTTCATCAGTCTCTTTGTTCTCGCCAACAAAAAATATTGTTTGAGGAAAAATAATTATCTTATTGTTCGGGAAACATTCCAACATTGTTCTGCGGACTTTTTCTTCTGAGCCGTATTGATTACCCATATTTCCGCCGCCATGACCGCATATCAGGCTTTTTTCACCAATAAGCTTGGATATTATCTTATAATCTTTCAGAAATTCTTTTTCGGTGATACATTCTATAGCTTTGGACGGAATACCGCATTTTTTTAAAAATTCCACTTCCGCTATCATAATTGCATTATCTCCCAAATTGGAAAATTCAGGACAACCTATAACGTACACAATATCGGAAAATGGCTTAAACAATCGTTTGCTCCAATAAAATTTTCTTTGAATGTATTTTTTATCTATATACAGTTTTTTCTTTTCGTAAACTTTTTCTTTTAAAGTGTTAAGCAACATATAAATCCTTGCTTCCTTTTCGTAATATCATTCAACAATCTGAATTTCGGGAAATGATATATTTCCCCACCACTCATGATTCCATGCCATACCGTTATTTCCTGCTTGACTTTTCTCAAAGACACAAGCCATATCAACAACGTCAAGATTCATATTGCCGCCGTATTCATTAACCATATATGCAACAAGCTTTATTCCGTATTTACCCGGTGCCAGCCAATCAACGTTCAGTTCCAGGACTGTAGTATTTTCTCCCGGTTTTGTTGTAACGGCAGGGGATGACGTTGCCTGACCTATAACCCTTCCGTCTGTTGTTAATATTGACATTCTGAACGCCATATCTTTAAACACTTTTTTAGCATTATATGTAACCGACAGTTTTATTTTTTCCCCGGTATTAAACACAGGAAAATCTTTATTCATATAAGCAACACCGGTTATCAGAATATCTCCGTTCAAACGGTATTCGGAGTTTCTTTCATAATTACAATCATTAACAATCGACAAATCCTTTTCGCTTCCTAAATACTTCTCGATTGCAGGACTTGTATCGCCGTCAAACACAACCTTACCGCTTTCGAGCACTATGCATCTGTCGCATAATTGTCTGATTGTGTTCATATTATGGCTTACATAAAGAACGGTTCTGCCTTCTTCTTTTGCGATTGCTCTCATTTTATCGAGGCATTTTTTCTGAAACGCCATATCACCGACAGCCAACACTTCGTCCATAATCATAATTTCGGAATCAAGGTGTGATGCTACTGAGAAAGCCAGTTTTACATACATACCCGAAGAATATCTTTTTACCGGAGTATCAATAAAATCTCTTACTTCGGAAAATTCAATTATATCTTCCATTTTGGCATCTATTTCGGCCTTGCTCATACCAAGAATAGCACCGTTCATATATATATTTTCCCGCCCTGTCATTTCGGCATTAAAACCTGTGCCGACCTCCAGCATTGAGGCAACTCGACCGTAAATTTCAATCTGACCTTCGGTAGGTGCGGTTACTCTTGAAAGAAGCTTTAAAAGCGTGCTTTTTCCTGCACCGTTGCCGCCAATGATGCCGACCGCTTCACCTTTATATACGGTTAAATTTATTCCGTTAAGAGCAAGAAATGATTGACCGACCAGACGTGCTCTGTCTTCTTGACCGATTTTTATGTTGGGATCTTCTTTACCCCTTTTTTTTGCCCACCAGCTCTGCAAATCAGCTTGTAACGTGCCGCCGCCTATCTGACCTA
>JAZSBC010000185.1:0-29772 GCA_045602245.1 Acutalibacteraceae bacterium
TAAGACGAAGAGTTTCACCATAATTAATGGTTTTGATTCCCGGATTATCTTTGATACATATTGATGCTATACAACTATACACCGCAGTGAATACGAGGTCATTTGCAGGCATTGTTTCAGGTGTTTGTTTATCCCAACCAACAAATTCATATCCCCTCTCTGGCAGCACTGCCGGAATTTCAATCTTCTCACCGTATTTAAAACTTGATATCATTTTCTCTCCTTTTGTAAGCCATGTTACGGTGTATGAATTGACTTGCCATTCTGCTTCAATTGTTACATCTTCAAAGGGCATTGTTTCTGGGATTTTGTAGTTCCACCCCTTAAATGTATGTCCAATCTTTTCAGGTGAGGCAGGCTCTGCAATCATTGAACCATAGAGATATGCTGTTTCTGTTGAAATACCATCAACAACAGTTGTGAGTGTATAAACATTTCTGTCTATATAAACTTTAAGAACAAGAGAATGGTCAGCGGATACAACACCGGAAAGAACACTCTTCTCCTCATTCACTGCAAACCCTTCTGAAATTTTATACTCAGCACTGACCGTTGAATCTGTTGTTCCTTTAAATGTCTTAACAGTTTTTTCATACTCACCAAATGTATTCATTTTGTAAGTTTCAACAGTGTAAACGGTATCCGTTGAAGCTGTCCATATTGCAGTGAATTTCTTACCGTTTATATCATCCATAACGCCGACTTCCGGTGTCCAACTTAAGAAAATATAACCTTGTTTTTCAGGTGCTTCAGGAACAACAATCTGTGAATCAAACTCGGTCAAAATCATCTTTTCTTCTGCTCCGTCAGTCCATTTACCACCGTTTGCATTGAATACAGCATTATAACTATTCGCTTCGAAAACAGCATTAAAAATCAAATTATCTGATGGCATCGTTTCAGGAATGGTATCTCCCCAACCGACAAAAGAATATCCGATTTTTTGAGGTTCCTCAGGAGCCTTGATAAGCATACCATACTCATACTCTTCTACAGTTTTCTCGTCATCTACAATCCAAGTCAATGTATAGATATTAACATTCCACTGTGCTGTAAAAATCAGATTTTCAGCAGGCATTACAGAAGGAACCACATCGCTCCAACCAATAAATGTATATCCTTCTTTTTCCGGAGAAACAAAATCAGCAATCGTTGCTTGATAAAAATATTTTGTTTCCTCATATATACCATCAGCAACCGTAGTAATTGAATACTGATTTCTGTCAATATATATTTTAAGAACCAAAGAATTATCTGCTGAAATTGTTCCTGAAACTTTGCTTAATCTTTCATTCAAGCTGAAACCGATTTCAGGAGAATAAACATATTCTGCCAATTTGTCAGTAGTGCCTGTACGTTTTTCTGAAAGTTCAAGTTCATACTCTCCAAACGTATTCATACGATAAGTTTCGATTGTGTAAAGAGTATTATCGGCGGGAATCCATACAGCTACAAAAGTTTTTCCATTAATACTATCCATGTAACCTAGAGGAATAATATCAATTCCATTTTCAGACCAACCCGCAAAAACATATCCTTGCTTTACAGGAATTTCAAAATCAGGAATCTCACTTTCATAAGCAACAAGTATATTCTTCGTGTCGCTTGTTCCGTCAGGCCAAACTCCGCCGTTTGGATTGAATGACGCATTGTAATTGTTGGGTTCATAAACCGCATTAACAGAAAAGCTGTATCCGGGCATGGTTTGAGGTATCTCCATACTCCATCCGCTGAATGTATAACCTATTTTTTCAAGCGGTTCAGGAGGAACTACAGAATCTCCGTAATAAATTTCACTGATATTAACCGTACCATCCATAATCCACTGAATCTCGTATAATCCAAGTTCCCATTCTGCAATAAAATATAAATCATTGGCAGGCATTATGTCAGGAATTTCAGTGTTCCAACTGCTAAAAATATAACCTTCTCTTTGAGGGTTATCAGGTTTTTCTATTGCTTCACCGTATTTGTATTCAACAGTAGATATTTCACCATCGCTTTCCCAAGTTACGGTATATGTGTTGATATCCCACTCTGCATTTACCGTAAGATTTTTTGCAGGCATCTTTTCGGGAACATTAATATCCCATCCCTTGAAGGTATAACCTTCCTTCTGCGGGTCATTCGGCTTTTCAATAGTTTCTCCGTAGTTATATTCAACTGTTGATTTTTCGTCTCCGTCATTCCATGTTACAGTATAGGTATTAATGTTCCATTGCGCAGTAAAGTTAAGATTATAATCAGGCATTGTTTCAGGAACTTCAGCTCCCCATCCGACAAATGTGTAACCTTCTTTTTGCGGCACTTCAGGAACAAGAATTTTTTGGCCGTACTCAGTTTCTGATGTTTTGATTGACAAACCGTCTGACCACTTGCCACCATTGGCATTAAAAGTTACATTAAAAGAATCAGGCATATAAACTGCCGTGAAAACAAGATCCATATTCGGCATAAATTTGGGAACTTCACTATCCCATCCGACAAACGAATAACCTGTTCGTTCAGCAACAGTCGGCGGAACAATTCGATCCTTATATAAGATATCCTGTTTAATAGTTTCGCCATTAACGTTCCAGGTAATGTTGAAAGAGATTTCTGAAACATTAACGATGCATTGTGCGGTATGTTCACCATCAGCAGTTTTTGCAATAATAGTTGCGGAACCTGATTGAATGGGATAAACCGCTCCGCTACTGTCAACTTTTGCCACATCCGGATTGCTTGAGGACCACAAGATATCCTTATTGTAAGAATTTTCGGGTAATACTGTCGCTGTCAGTTTTGAAGGTTCGTAACGTGCATAAAGATTTAACTGTGAATGAGAAATAGATACAGACTCTGCACGCACCGGTTTTTGAGTTGTAACTTGTCCAATGCTTATATCGCCATGGTCATCATCGTTTTTAAACTTACCTAAAATAAACACCTTTATATCAGATGAATTTTTGGGTATGAATGTAAACGAAATTTCAGAAGATTCTGCTGTAAGAGTTGAAATGAATGACAGCTTAGAAAGGTCATTTTTACCGGAGTAATCGTAAAACACAACAAGTGTATAAAGATTTCCCGGAATTGCATCGGAAGCCATTGCTGTAACAGCAGTAAATTCATCCGCACCGGTTTCAAAATTAATATTAGTATCACTTGGGAAAGCATTTGTATCTAAATCTTCCCAGTTTTCTTCTGTTCCGCTATAATCAACTGATAAATCATCACAGCCACCAAATGCGTTGTTTTTGATATTTTCAATTTCACCGGATATTTCAACTTTATTCAGTTTTGTGCAACCATAAAAAGCATTGTATCCGATTGTATGAACACTTGTGGGTATATCAATCGTTTCAAGCTCCGTGCAATACGCAAATGCATACGAATCAATAGTTCCTAACTGACCGTATTTCTCAAAAGTAACATTCTTAAGTGAACTACACTGATAAAATGCGTACTTACCGATAATTGCAACACTGTTGCCGATTATGACGCTTGAGAGATTATTGCAATCGTTGAATGCATAATCATCAAAAATTGTTACACCGTTACCGATTTTGGCACTTGTAAGGTTGTCACAATTACCAAATGAACCATAACCGATTGTAGTAACACTGTCAGGAATTATTACACTTTTGAGGTAGCAGGAAGCAAAGGCATAATCACCAATGGTTTTAACACCGTTGCCGATTGTTACATTTGTAAGACTATCGCAATAACAGAATGCATAAGAACCGATATCAATAACGCTGTCAGGAATTATTACACTTTTAAGATTACAAGCGTAAAAAGCGTTGTTTCCAATAGTTTCAACACTGTTACCGATAGTTACATTTGTCAAGTTTTCGCACCACTCGAACGCTGAATCACTGATAGTTTTAACACCGTTACCGATTGTTGCTCTTGCTAAACCATTGCAATACTGGAATGCATATTTTCCGATAGTTTTAACACCGTTACCGATTATTACACTTGTCAAGTTTCCGCACCACGCGAATGCATAATCTCCAACGGCAACAACGCTGTCAGGAATTGTTATACTTTTAAGATTACAAGTGTAAAAAGCTTTGTTCCCAATAGTTTCAACACTGTTACCGATAGTTACATTTGTCAAGTTTTCGCACGACTCGAATGCTGAATCACCGATAGTTTTAACACCGTTACCGATTGTTATATTTGTAAGCCTATCGCAATAATAGAATGCATAAGCACCGATATCAATAACGTTGTCGGGAATACTAAAGCTTCCACTAATATTTGAACCTCTAAACGCACTATTTCCTATCGATGTAACAGAATTGGGGATTGTTATGCCGGTAATGTTGCTTGTTGCAAAAGCTGCATGCGGGATTTCTGTTATACCGCGCGGAATTACAACGTTGCCTTCAACAAGCTTATTGTCAATGTACAAGTTTTCAGCATAATAAAGAGGATTGTTAACATCTGAATCAAAATTTAAAGAACACCATTCTTTAAGTGTACCTGAAAAATAAACATCAACAAGACCGTAACATCCGTAAAAAACATCACCAACATCTTCAATAGAACCGGGCAATATAACTTTCTTTATGGTTCTGCAATTTTTGAACGGATGATCAGTCAACACTTTTGTTCCTTCGGGAATTTCCATAATGATATCTTCATTCAAATATAGATATCTCGGAGCCGGCTTGTTAAATTCAAGCCATTCTTCCATACTGACGGGAATATGTATTTCAAAAGCCGATATATCATCAGGCAACGATTCCAATGATGCGGGAAGATATAGCCTATCAGCTGATTTGCACACACCGTTGTCAATATGTTTAAGGTTGTTCATCCCGTCTGATTTTAAATATTCTATCGGACACTTTGAAAACATTTCACTTTTAATTTCTGTTATGTTATTGTTTTCACCAAAATAAACTTCCGAAAGATATTGGGCACCGCTGAAGGTATTCGGTAATTCAAGCAGTGTTGACGGAAGATATAACTTTGATATTCCGCTATACTTTTGATACGATATTGTATATTCACTGATTGAGGTTATTCCGTCTCCGATATATAATGTAAAATTATAATAATCGGGGTTGTAAAAACTTTCGTATTCTTCCTCACCTTCAGCGTCTATAAATGGAAACCAGAATTCACTTCTTTCACCTATTTTATCGCAAATATATGAAACATCAACATCAACTTCATATCTATCATAATCGTATGAATGATAATCCAAAAAACAATAAACAGCTTGTCCGGCTGGATCAAAGATTATTATATAATCATTTGAATAATATGAATATTGGCCAATATACATACCAGGATAATATCCATAGTCATATACATCTTTCCACAGACTTTCCTTGTCAATTACATCACAGCAATAAGTAAAATCACCATAGGTATAACGTTCCTTATATATAGTAACGTTATTTGCCAAAGAACCAAAATCTGACAACGGATCATTATAGTCATACTCTATTTTTTCGTAAGTAATTCCTTTGTTTGATTGGCTGTCAAAACTAATTTCATCAACAGTTCCGTTGTTATAGTATACATATACGGTGTTGCCATTATATCCTCTTATGTGTTCGGCATAAACTGCAGAAACATCGGTTTCAAAATCCACAGAAAGATTTGAATATGTTACCGATATTGTTTGCAAACCGTCTGCCAGCAGTTTTTCAGGGGAACAGACTACACCGTAAGAATTACCTGATAATATTTTTTCTGCGCCATTCTCATACTGTGCTTTAATCTTAAGAGAATTTTTGCATGCATCATCGCCTGCATAATATTCAGGTACAGTTTGAACAGAAATACTTTTAACGGGAATTACATAAACGTCAATATCAACCTCTGCTGTGTTATAGTTTACAGTTATAGTTTGATTTCCGGATTCGGTCAAATACTTCGGCGAAACAGAAAGCCCGGCACTTCTGCCGTTCAACTTTAATGACTCACCATTATTCAACGTTACATTCAATTTTAAATCATCGTTAGCAGAAATATCATTGACATAGTATTCAGGCAAAGAAACGATATCCATTGATACAACCTTGAGCTGCGTTACATTAACCTCAAAGGTATCTGATAAGTCTTTATAGTATACGGTGATTTTTTGCTTACCACTCTTTAATAACTTATTCTCAGATAAATAACACTCAGACGTTACGTCTGCTGTTCTTCCGTCATAATATGTCGCCCTGACAGCAAGCCCGGAAATATCAATCACATCACCGGTATAGTAATTCACCTTGTTGGGGTCAGAAACAATTTTAATCGATTCAATATAATCAGAATTCATTTCTACTAATTCTTCAATCGCTTTTTTCCCAACATAGACTGAAGTGTTTGTTCTTTTAAATTTGTCCTTGTAAACGCTGACACTATTGGTAGTGCCGTAAGGACAATAGAAATAGCATGTGCCATATTCATCGGTATACTTTGTTTCTCTATTGTTCAATGTTACGGCAGCGCCTTCGATAAATTTATCAGCAACTGTTTTAGCGGTAATGCTTGTTTTATATAATTTGTTATTACAAGGACTCTTTTGAAAAACAAAATCATCTCCGGTTGATTTTTGCGAGTAATGAAATTCAAATATGGGGTAGGTCTCTTTAACAAATTCAAATTCTTTATCTTTAAGCACCAGAAAGTTTATATTGAAAGTTACCGTAACATAAAAACTAACATCACCTTCAAAGCAATATCCGCATTGATGATAAATATCATCACCATCAACAAAAGTATCATACGGATTTGAGCCAACAACTTTAGCCTCCAAGCCAACTTCTCCGGTAAGAGACAGGGTAACCGTTAAAACTTTTGCAGACACAGTAAGCCCGATACCAACACTGGCATTAACACTAACTGTTGCAGATGGTGTCAGTCGATCAATTTTCTCATCAATTCGCCTGATTTTTTCATTAACGTATGACACTCCTATAGAGCGACTTACACTACCGCCAAAGCCTATTTTTCCGCTTGCAGAAACTGTAAAATCAATAGTTAATCCAATTCCAATCAAACCCATCGCACTAATTTTGACATTGCAAAGTGTGTATGTTTTTTGGAATGCAGTGTTAATACTAAACTCATAAAAAGTTTCAGCAGTAATCTTCAAATAAATATCTTTTACTTTCGTTGAAAAATGATATTTCAACTCTGCTGAAACAGTTACTCCGATGTTACCTGAAATATTAAACTTTAAATTGTCCGAACCTTGAGATTCGTTAAATTTAAAATTATATGTTCCCAACTCTGCTTCTTTTTCTTCTTCCCAACCGGCAGCCAAAGGCATAACACCGTTTTGGTTATATGCAATCTCACCGGAATATGAAATTTCAGGATCCATACTTGATATATCAATTTTTGTGTCTTCAGAATTACTTGTAAAATCAATTTTTATGCAAGAAAAAAGGTCTTCCTCTGTCGCTTCACATTCACCATATACAGTTATAATATTACCCTTTATTTCCGCTTTTGAAACCATAACGAGGATATAATTAAAATCGTCAATAGAATAAAAAAGAACATCTGATTTGGATAAAGCTTTAAGTTTTTCATCGGGATTTTCAAATGTATAGACGAGATTTTCGTCATCCTTGGTCAATAACACATTGGAATTCTCACTTGAGTTTATAATTACTGCGTCTCCTTTGACTACTGCAAAGTTATTATCCTTTGATTCGTCAAGATTAATAACGCTTTCTTTCGGGAAATCATCAACTGTTAATGCGAGAAATTCCTGATAGCTGCGCGTATAATATTCACAAACATATTCATCACATTTTGCATACATATCCTTATCTAAAAGAAATGCTTTAATTAAATAATATTCCGGTAATGATTTTACACTCACATTAAGAGTTGCGGTATTCATATCAGATGTAACATCCATATTTGCTGAGCCGATCATCCTTCCGGACTCTGTATATATAGCAACAACAAGAGTACATGTGTCATAACAGCTGAATTCAACAGTAACAGATGTACCTTCTGCCTCAACCCAGTTAATAATATAATCAACAGTCTGGTTTTCATATTCTTCTTCAACAGATTCTGTTATAATGTTGTTCAAAGCATTTGTTCCGGATGGTTGAACAGTCAGGTCATCACTAACCGAAGAAACAAAATCACCCTCATTTTCATTAACAGCAAACACACTCGTGGGTATAGCAGTAATTATCATGACCATAGACAAGAAAACTGCCAAGGATTTGGTTAACATTTTCTTCATTTGAAAAACCCCTTTCAAATTTGCAACAAACAAAAATAGATTATAATTAATTAAATTCGAATTGTTATAAATACGAACGAATTAATCAAACATATCAAATTCATAAATAATTAATATGTTATATAATTTAGTATATCATGCTAATTTAGAATTTTCAATGATATTTTATATACAATCATTAGATATAAATGCATAAATACTCATAATATAAGATATCATACACGTTTCTGTGTTACAACATTCGAAATACAAAACTAACAAGCCCGCAGATTTTACCTGCGGGCTGTCCTGATTTTTCAGCTAAATCACTTGTTTCTTATAAAGTTTACCATACAGAAATAATCTGTAGTTGTTTGAGAATAATTACGTATGCATAAAAGTATCAAGTGTAAATTTTGCCCCGAATCTGAACCCGTTGATAAAGCTATCTGTGATGCTTGTTGTCAGGAACGCAAGATATTTGTCTGCATATTCCGAAAACAACTCCTTATCGGTATCTGTCAATTTTTCCATAAGTTCTTTTTCAATCTGAGTCAGTTCGTTATGCTTTTTCTTTAATTCCGCTTTGAGTTCGGTACTGTATTCCTGCGGCTCAAGGTTCCCGTAGTATAACTCTTCAATAAACACAAAATTTCTCCGTTTCAATTATTACTCATCAAAATCGTCTCCAAGGTCTGAGAAAGTTTCGGTTGAAATCTTATGGTATGATGCTTCGCCGGGCTTTCTGTAAAATTCTGCATAACCCAACACCTTGATTTTATCCGATTTAAGGGAGATGCTTTCAAAATCATCATGGCTGAAACCAAACTTAATTTCGCCGTTTCTTTGATCCAATATATAAGCCACAAATGTATTGCCGTCAAGCTCAACAACAGACAGCCCCGTTTCCTCATTATCGCAATCACCGTATCTGATTATATCGCCCTTTTCAATAAGAATATCGTACATGCTGTTATCTCTTATTCTGATTTCGTTCTCACGCAGTGGCAAAAACTTCATATCTTCATCAAGAAGATATTCGGCAAACTCATCCTCATCAAGAAGCTCATTGAACGACGGTGTTCTGAAGTATTTCTGATAGACCTTGATTATTGCATATGGCAAGATTGGGCTTTCGCAGTCAAGAAAAAGTGCGGTGAGCTCTTTCGGAATACCGAAGGTCTTTTCGATATCCTCACAAGTGAATTGTTTTAACGGATTGAACAAAGCAATCACTCCTTTTGATTATTCCAGAAGCCATGTTTCTTCTGCAGAATAATTTTATCAGGAATCGGCTGCTTACGTCACGTTCAAATGCGCCCAAAGTTTAACGCGATTTTGAAAATATGGCCGTTTATTGCGCACAAAGTTCCCCTGCGTTTTGTATGCAGAGGAACTTTTTTGTTTAAATATTGGTTTTTACAGGTTTATGTAAGCCTTTTTTCGTACGTGGAAAGAAATTTTACGAAAAAATTCTTACATACTGGGAGTGAAGGCTCAGACACGACTTCAGATAACAAAATGTATTTTTACTCAGAAAGGAGATTTAAAAAATGCTTTAGCTATCCGGATATTAAACAGTGAAATTAAACTCAAATTCTCAAACCCAAATTAAACATTTTAAGAAAGAGGTAAACTAATTTATGAAAAATTTTAAGAATTACATCAGTCTCATTTCAGAAGAAACAAGAATCCCCGAACATCTTGTAGAAAGATTTTTAAATGGAAAAGAAAAGCTCCCTCAAGACTTTGCTAAAAAAATCTCAAGGTGTATCAAGGAAAAGCTTGATGATAATTTCAGCCTTGATAAAAACGAATATCTTCGTTCAACTTGTGCGGATTATGGTGCTCTTGAAAAATATGAATGCGAATGTGGAGATCCTTGGCCTATCAGAGACCGCAGCCTTGAACCTCTCGGAATTTGCAAAGGCGATATTGTTTATGTGATTGATGCAGATTTCTTCAGCAACGGTGAACTGATGTGCATTGATTTTTATGGAGCTACGGGTGTTACCTGCGAACTCACAAACAACGGTGACGGCACTCACACCGCTTCATTCCCGAACAAGGAATACGGCGATATTCATATCGGCTTTGAAGCTTTTACAGATATATACGATGTTCTCACAAAGGTTGTTGCATACAGGCACTTCGCTGATGAAAACGATACGGTTGGAACGGTTATTAAACTTTAACAATTCAGGGGCTGCATTGCAGCCCTTGTTCTTTAATATCTATCCTTGGGCACTGTATATTTTACCTTCGGATTTTTTCTTACTCTTCGGATAATCAGCCAATTTATCTTTTCTTTTGCTGCTTCGGACAAATCAAGTTTTTGGATATATTCCTCAAGACGGTCTATATTCTTATCCTCTCTTTTACGGTACTCTATGGCAATGTTGCGAAGAGTACGATATCTGTATTCGGTATGGTGAATGAAATAGTCGCAAACAGTTCTCTCAAGGTTGTAGTGCTTTATGCCTTCGGGTGTATTTTCTATTCCGAGTCCATATTCTTTTGTGATAAATCGGAATTTGATGTTTTGGCTGTCTTTTATCTTCTGGCATTTGCAATACGATATTCTTCTCGGAACGGCAACCTCAGATACAAAAGGCTTCGTTTTTCTGAAGCCGTAGATATACAACGAATCACTCATACAGAAAACAGCTTCAGGGAGAGCCTTTGCTATTACTGCCCGTCTGTCAAATTCTTTGATTGCTTCAATTTTGTAAACACCGTGCTCAAGCCGTGTAAGCATTTCTCTTTTACACAATTCACGCAGATGGTGTTTTGTTATGCCGACTGCTGTTAATTCCGTTAATGTTGCAACTCCGCAGGGGAAATTTGCTTTAGTCAGTACATTTTCAAAATCGGTATACACGGCAAAACACCCTTCCCGATCGGTTTTTTATTTCATCTGCAATACTTTATATAGAAAGCAAAAAAATTAAGAAAGCAGTATCTAATTATATTATAGCTTAAATGTTAAAAAACTCAAGTAACAATAAAAAATAATTGTCGCGAGAAAATATTGTATGATATTTTCTGGAAATGTTGATATACCAAAAGGGAATTAGTCATTTCTTAATGTTGATTTTTAACGAGATGTTATTCTTACATACTTTAAATGATTATAAAGACAACAGGAGAAATCCATTCGGAGCACTTCCGATGGTTGTGCATTCTCCGATGCACACAAAACATCCAAACATAAACAGCGGCAGTAAGACAAATTGAAAGAGTCGGAGTTCTTTTGATTTAGCTGAGCCGCACAACCGATGCGGATTGATGCATTTTTGCCCGAATTCAGCCTGAAGCATCTGCAGAGAAGGTTCTCGCTGATGTGTTTGCCTATGAACCGAAGTGCGGTGACGGCAAATGTCAGAAGCTGATTATACGGCAAAAATGACTCAATCGCATCCAATTCAATCTCACGAAACAAGTGAGGTTGGAGTGATGAAAACATAGGATTGTTTTCATCACAGCAGACCGATTCTTTAAGTTTAAGTCGGTCTGCGCATAAGGGTTATCACGAAAATTACAGAGATTTTTACGTGATAACCGCTTATGCAAGGTTTTTGAGAGAAAATTCTGCTCAGAAACTCTTTGGTGTGAACAGGATGGTAACCTGCTCAACCGGCCTTTTCTCGGCGGCAGAACAATGTTTCTGTATGGAAATTGAGACATTACCGATTGATTTAACGAGCCTTTTGGCACGGGTTGGCAGAAACACCAACAGAAAAAAGTTTCAAATATTATGAAAGGAATGATTGATTCAAAGAAGCAAAACAAAGTCAGAGGTAAAAGCATCACAAGACAGCTGCGTGATGAAATTGAAGCTTTTTTATCAACAAAAAGCTTTGTTACTCAGAAAAACTATCGCAAATGGCTTACGGCATATATCATATATTGCCGTGAACACCACAACTGCAAAACACATTCCGAATGTATGAAGCACATTCAGGACTACTCGGACTATCTGCAGGAACAGGGATATCCTGCAACCACTATTCACAATTATCTTGCTGCTGTATGCAGCTTTTACGGTGTGCCTATGAATCTTATCACAAAGCCCATCCGTCACACAGCCGAATACACAAAATCCCGTTCCGATAACGGTAAGGTGATTCGTGCGGACAACAACCCCGATAACCCGCGTTATGAAAGATCTATATCGTTTCAGCGTGTTGTAGGAATCAGGGCATCGGAACTTGCTAAACTTGAAGGCAGAGATTTGGTCAGAGATGAATCGGGATACCTTTGTGTTTTTGTCAAAAACGGAAAAGGCGGAAAGGATTCACTTCAAAGAATCCTTCCTGAAGACGAAGTTTTCATCAGCGAATATTTTAATGTCGGCGAAAAAGAAAAAGTCTTTCAGCAGATCGAACTTTCCAATTCTATTGACTATCATCACATCAGAGCTGAAAATGCCAAAAGATGTTATGGCTATTATCTGAATAAAATCAACACAGAAGAAGGCTATGCGGAAAAACTTGCAGACGAAATCCGTTTACGTTGGAAACTGTACTGCACAAAGAAACTCTCCGATGGCACGATAGTTCACAAACCTTTTGACGAAAAGATAATCAAAGGTACATACAAAACAAGAGGTAAGAATAAAGCGTTAGCAATCAAATACGGTTTTGCAACTGAATACAATAACCTTGCACTTGCGGCAGTTTCAATTTTTCACTTGTCTCACTGGAGAAATAACGTCACTGTGCAGTCGTATCTTTTATCGCACTAAAAGCAATGCCGACGGGTTAACCGCCGACATTGAGTGAAATAGAGTCAGATAACGCTTCGCTGGCTTTAGCCTGAACCTTTGAAAAAACATGAGTGTAGATATTAAGAGTTGTTGTAGGATCGGAATGTCCGAGCGATGCCGAAACCTGATTAACATTGCAGTTGAATTCTATCAAAGCAGTAGCGTTGAAATGACGGAAACTATGAACATTTACATAGCGGAGTCCCTCTTTTTTACAGAATTTTTGAAGCCAATGTCTCGGAGTGTCGGGACCCATAGGCAAACCGTTCCAAGCGGTGAAAAGTCTGTCTGTTTCATGCCAAGCATCACCGAGTTTTGCAATATTTTCATCCTGTTCTGCTTTAAGTTCCCGTATTGCGTTCATAACTTCATCGTTAACTTTCAGACTTCTGTAACCGTTTTCAGTTTTCGGTGTTCCTGTTATTATACCTTTTTCTTTAGAATAAACCGAAGTTCTGTTTATGCTGATAACCTGATTTTCAAAATCAATATCAGACCATTCAAGCCCAAGAATTTCACCTTTTCTGAAGCCTGTAAACATCGCGATGATGAAAAATACTTTATATTTCAAAGGTGCTTTTTCGGAAAGGAGGTTTACCAATGTCTGCATTTCTTCCAAATCGTAAATTTCACGTTTTATAGTTTCAACCTTAACAGTGTGTACTTCCTTGCAAGGGTTTTTTAAATATATACCATAATATCTTGCAGCAAAATCATATACATCGGATATAAAGCCCTTATAGAGCTTTTGTGTTTTGACCGAAAGCCCTTTACCTGTATGTTTATTTGCACCGTCTTCAGCAAGGCTGTTGATAAATTTCTGAATATGCATTGTTGTTATGCGATCAAGACGCAGATGCCCGATTGCTTTATATGTTCTTTCTTTGCAATCCTCAAGCCTCTCAATGGTAAGCTGCCTGAGCTTACGTTCAAGCTTTGCCTGTTCAAGAAACTTATCAGCCATTATTTCAAACTTAATATTGGCATTTGAAACATTGCCACACTTAACTTCTTCCTCGAATAATACGAGTTGGCGCTCGAGCTCCTTTTGAATTTGCTTTTCTGTCATACCGGCTAAAGGCTTCCATGTTTTAGTTTTAACATTCTGACTTCCGTCAGCTTTGTAGCCGTCATAGACCTTTAAGCGGTAACTGTTACCGCGCTTTTCATATCTTGCTATAAAATCAACTTCTTTCTCTGAAAATCGCAAACGTACATTTGTTCGGTTTGCGTATTAATTATAACTCAAGATTAATAAAACGTCAACGTACGTAACGTACAAAATTGGAGGTGAAAAAATGTCCAAGGTCCCTAAAATGCGCACAATAAAGCAGGCAATTAAAGAAATAAAAGAGTATGACAGTAAGACCGCTTTAACTGAAAGAGGTCTTCGCAGGCTCGTTGAGGAAAAGAAAATTGTTTCTACCCTTATAGGGAATAGGAACTTGATTGATATGGATCAGCTTTATGATTATTTGTCGGGCAAAAATCACTCATAAATAACACCCGATAAGACCCACGCAAAAAGCCGGGAGGCCTTGATACTAAAGGCTTCCCGGCTTTCGAGATTTTTGCAATAAGGACCAAATAAGGACCATTTGAGGGTTTTCAAGAAAAAGAAAAAAGCTGAAACCGTTGTATATCAACGATTTCAGCCTTCTTTAAGATGGTCCGAGTGGCGAGACTTGAACTCACGGCCTCTTGACCCCCAGTCAAGCGCGCTACCAACTGCGCCACACCCGGATATTCTGTTTTGTTGAGGTTTCTCAACTCAACGAATGCTATTATATCATAGAAACAGAAAATGTCAAGGGCTAATTTCAAAAAATTTAAAGAATTTTATCAGATTTATTGAGGGACAGCCTCTTTGTGTGAAACAACAAAAGCGCTGAGAGCTGCACCTGCTTTTGCGGCGGCTGTTATATTTCCGTTTTGCAAATATTCGCAGAGAAATGCAGCAGAATAGCTGTCACCTGCACCGACAGTTGAAACAACATCTGTTTTTTGAGCAGGAATTTCATAGAATTTATCTTTTATTTTATCATAAACAAGCGAACCGTTTTCACCCTTTGTAAACAGCACAAGTTTTATGTTGCCAAAACTGTTGCAAATTGATTTTACGGTTTCTTTATTGGTACTTCCGCAGGGATACAAATCATATTCGTGAAGAAGCGGTTCTTCTTCTTCGCTGATTTTAAGAATACTCGCATTTTCAAGACATAAAAGGCACGAATCCCTGTCATAGCAATCTTTTCTCAGGTTAATATCGCAGAAAATCTCTTTGAATTTGCCGTTTTGGAGAATATTTCTGAGCGTATTGAGTGACACAGGGTCGCGCTGAATAAGTGTACCGAACGCAAAAACATCTGCAGAGAAAAACTCATCGGTAATCCGTATTCCGTCATATGCGGCAGGACGGATAACATTATACTCGGGGTTGCCGCTTCTGAGGGTTACAATACACTGACCCGTTGGCAAGTTATTGGTCTGAACATATTTTGTATCAACGCCAAACTTTCTGAGTTTTTCGAGTGCAACAAAGCCAAGAGAATCATTGCCGACAGCAGAAATTATTGCACTTTCAGCGCCAAGCGCAGAACAATGGGCGCAAAAGTTCAGAGGCGCACCGCCGATTTCGGCTTCACCCTCAAAAACGTCAAATATAATTTCCCCTATTGCAAGAATTCTCATTTCGTACTCCGTTCATTTTTTATAATTATATCTGCCGAAAAACAATTAGTCAACCAATTATATATTGAAAATCGGATAATAATGTGGTATTATTTCTCTGTTAAAAACTTACGGAGGTTGAATATGCTTACTTACTTAAATATTGACAACAAAATCCTTTATATTCTTATGACGGTTATTACCGTTGCACTTTGCGGAGGACTTCTCGCAATATTCAAAAAATTTCTCCCCAAAGACCAGGGCAGAGAATTTGCTTTCAACGGCAAGCTTTCGGCAGGTAAGGTAAGGGGCGCAGGCATTGTTTTTGTTTGTGCATTTATTGTTGCGGCATTGCTTTTTGTTCCCGTTTCACTTGAATACGGCATATATTACGTGCTAATTTTCCTCGGTATGCTTTCGGGATACCTCGATGACAGAGCGAAGAAACCCTGGGGTGAATACAAAAAAGGCGCAATAGACCTTGTTATTGCCGCACTGACTTCCGCAAACTTCGTTTATCACAATCAGAATCTTACCGAAATCAGCTTTTTCGGAATGAGCGTTAAGATTCCTCTGATTGTTTTCGGCATTATTGCAACGGTTCTTGTATGGATGCTTATCAACGCAGTTAACTGCTGTGACGGCATTGACGGCTTCTGCGGCAGTCTTACAACCGTATCACTCGTTTCTGTTATGGCGGCAGGTTATTTTCTCGGTATGGACAGCAGAATCAATTTTCTTATCGTGCTTATGATTCTTGTGCTTATCCCCTATCTCTGGAAAAATGCAGAACCCAGCACAATGATGATGGGCGATGCAGGTTCAAGAGCTCTGGGCCTTTTCCTCTGCATCTGCGTTCTTAAAAGCGGCAACATTCTTCTTACCATTCCCCTTTGCTTTATGCTTTGCCTGGACGGACTTCTCGGCATTGCAAAGGTTTCGCTTATCAGATTTCTTAAGATTAACGCGTTCAAGAATATCCGCACTCCTCTTCACGACCACTTCAGAAAGAACAAGGGCTGGTCAAACACTCAGGTTATTTTCAGATTCTGTATGATTCAGGCTCTCATCTCTGCGGTTACGGTTATTGCATTGAAATAAAAATTATAGGGAAGCAGTTATAATCTGCTTCCCTGTTTTTTATATCTTTGCTTCCGTTTCTGCAATTACGTTTTTTGCTGTTACCGCTATGTCTTTAAGCGCATTCTGTGCAAACGGAGATTTAAGCCCTGCACCCTCAACAAGTTCACCAAGCGAAACGCCGCCCGTTTTCTTAAGGAATTCAACATATTTTTCGAGTGCATCATCAAAATCGGTTCTTGAAAGAGAGAGGAAACCGAGAGCAACGCACTGTGCGATACAGTAATCAATATAATAAAACGGGCTTTCGTAAATATGCATCTGATACTGCCAACGTGTGCCGAGTTCAAGATAAGGAATACCTTCAAACGAAAGATAGGGTCTGTATTTTTCCTCAAGCTTCAGATATTCGGATTTTCTTTCATCGGGAGTAAGTTCGGGATTTTCATAAACTATATGCTGGAATTCGTCAACAATAACGCCGTAAGGAATAAACGAAACGGCATCAACGATATGCTTGTAGCGGTATTTATCTGCCTTATCGCCAAAAAATTCATCCATATACTTATGGCAAAGAAACTCCATACTCATACTGTGGCATTCGTGAGTTTCCATACCCGTCGGATAGTCGGGTTCGGCGAATTTGAACATATAATCCGCCGCCAGAGCGTGACCGAATTCGTGGGTGATAACGTCGATATCGCCGCTTGTGCCGTTGAAGTTTGCAAGGATAAACGGCTGCTTGTATTTTGCGAATGTTGTGCAGTAGCCGCCGCCGAATTTGCCGTCACGGGCTTCAACATCAAAGGCTTCTGCATCGAGCATTCTCTGCATAAAGTCACCGATTTCAGGCTTCATATCGTGATACATTTTAAGTGCGTTCTCAAAGATTGCGGGAGTATCAATGACGGGTCGGGGCATTTCACCCGTAACGCTGATTGCGTCATCATAGTACATTATCTTATCAAGACCAAGACGGTTGCGGATTCTCTCTTTTAACTCTGCAACGGCAGGAACTATGTCGGTTTCAACGCTCTTGCGGAATGAAGCAACCATTTTTTCATCGTAGTCCACTCTGCCCATTCTGTAATATCCGAGTTCAACGAAGTTTTTGTAGCCGAGTTTGCGTGCAATTTGTGTTCTGATTTTAACAAGACCGTCAATGATTTCGTCAAATGTATCGGCATTTGCTTCCATTGTTTTGCCGATAGCCTCTGCGGCTTTTCTGCGGACTTCACGGCTGTCATCTTCTAATTTACCCCTCAATACGGAGAGGGGCATTTTTTCGCCCTCAAACTCAAAGGCAAGCTCGCCCATAAACTTTGAGTAGCGTGTGACAAGTGCGTTTTCCTGCTGTAAATCCTCAATGACTTCGGGTGAAAATGTTTTAAGTGACATCTCAAAACCCTTAAAAACTCTGGGATTGATGAACTTTTCGGCATCGGCTCTGTAGGGTGAGTCAAGCATCGCCTTTTTGTATTCATTCTCAATCTCGGAGAAAAGCGGCATTGCATTATCGTAATAATCCATCTCCGCATTGTAGAATTCATCCCTTGTGTTGAGGGTAAAACGGCAGTTTGCAAGTGATGCGGCGGTGTCAACCTCTTCGCTTATCTTGTTATACTCATCCCTCGCCGCCTTCAGATCCTCTGCGGATTTCGCTGCCTTGATTTTTGCAATTATCTTTTCCGCTTGTGCTTTAAATTCTTCTACCGTAATTCTCTGATACGGCATCTCGGAAACTTTCATAGCGTATCCCCTTCCATATTTAAACAATTATAGTATACTATGAATTCAATCATAAATACAATACAAAATATAAATAATGGGCTGACTATGATTTGTCAGCCCGTTATCTTATTTATTCATAGCTTCGCTGTTCATTACGAATTCGAGCACTTCGGAGGCATTTCGCTGAAGCTCGCCAAGAGTTATGCCTTCGGGTTTTCCGAGTGTTTTAAGAAGAGTGCCGTCAGGCTTGCGTCTGCCTGTTCTTCCGCCGCCGGGCATAAGAACGTTTACGCCTGCTCTCACTCTGTACGCCTGATCGCAGATTGACGGAAACTCGGGTGATTTTGATGAACGCATCCACCAGTCGGTCATAATGCAGCCTTTGTAGCCCCATTCGCCTCTGAGAATACGAACACAAAGTTCGTAGTTATAGTGACCCCACACGCCGTTGATTTTGTTATATGAAGTCATTATATTCTGCGGATTTGCAGTTTTAACACAGATTTCAAAACCCTTGAGATAAATCTCACGGAGCGCTCTTTCTGAAACTCTTGAATCGTTATGAGTTCTGTTTGTTTCCTGATTGTTGCAGGCAAAGTGCTTCGGGCAAGCCGAAACGCCTGCCTTCTGAACACCCCTGACGATTGCCGCCGCCATATGACCCGTAAGAAGAGGATCTTCAGAAAAATATTCAAAGTTTCTGCCGCAAAGCGGAGTTCTGTGAATATTCATACCCGGTGCAAGAAGAATATGAGAGCCGACTCTCTTCATTTCGATACCGACCTGCTCATAGAGAGCTTCAACAAGCTCCGTGTTCCAGGAACAGGCAAGCGCTGTTGCAACGGGAAGAAGCGACGCACCCTCATTGATTCTGATACCCGAGGGGCCGTCGGTTGTTGTTACGGCAGGAATACCCTTATCACGCATAGATTCGAGAACGCCTCCGAAAGCTCCTGCATTGCCTGCAGCACCGAGAGGACTGTTCATCACGTAGTCTCCCCTGCTGACAGCTTCAAGCTCGGTATTATCAAGCTGAGCAACAAAATCTGACATTGATACTTTACCGTCTTTTACGTCGGCAAGTTTATAGCCTTTGTCACCCGTCTGAGGCACAGCTTCGGGAAGATTTGAAAGTATAATATCTTTGAGATTATATTTTGTAACGGGTACGGTTTCGTAAATCTTTTTGCCGTCGATAACCTTGAGGCGTTTGAATGCACACTCGGGATTGACCGCAGACGTCTGTGAAAGCTTTTTAACCGTTTCGCCCTTTTCCTGCTCATAGGTACAGCAAAGCTCTGCCGAACGCACGTCGGTACCGAGATAGATATTGTAAGTACCCTTTTCAAGAATATAGGCAAAAGTTTCTTCGTCATCATAAGATGCCATATCCGAAATTTTCAGAGTAAGCGTGAGCGTATCCGATTCATCGGGAAGAAGTTCTTTGGTTTTTGCAAATGCAGCAAGCGCTCTTGCAGGTTTGCCGAGCTTACCGCATGGAGCTTCATAATAAAGCTGAACTGTTTCTTTGCCTGCTGATTTGCCGTTATTCTTAACGTCAACCGAAACGGAAATCTGACCGTCAGCACAGTTGCAGTTTACGTTATCAAGCGAAAATTCGGTATAGCCGAGACCGAAGCCGAAGGGATAGATAACTTTATCTTTTGCAAAGGTTTCAAATCCTCTGTATCCGACGTATATATCTTCCGTATAATTATTGTACTTTCTGTCACCGAAATCGCTGCTGCCGGGATAATCCTCATAGCTTTTTGCAATGGTATCGGTAAGTTTGCCGCTCGGATATGAATCGCCCGAAAGAACGTCTGCAATGGCATTACCGCTTTCCATACCCGTCTGCCATACGTAGAGAATTGCCGAAATCTTATCGCCGTAAGCATCAATCTCAGCCATATCCATAATACTGCCGCAGTTGAGAAGCACAACAACTTTATCAAAAGCTGCAGTTACGGAATCAAGCACCTGCTTTTCAATATCGGTCAGATAATAACTGCCTTTTTCAAGCTTGTTTTCTCTGTCCTCGCCTGCCGACCTGCCGATAACAACTATTGCCGTATCGGACATTGAAGCGGCACTTTTGGCTACGGATAAATCAACGGGCATTTCATCGTAGCACATAGGCCAGTTACCCCAGAAGCCGTCATCAACGGGGTTCTGCTTTCCCCAATTAACGTAGGCATTTGCAAGAAGTTCGTTATATTTTATCTTGCCGTTATTGCGGATGCCTTCCATAAGGCTTATTTTATAGGGAGCCTTAACGTCGCCGCCTGAGCCGTAGCCTACATAGAAATAATCGTTCTGAACTCTGCCGAAAACGGAAACGGTTCTGTCGGGAGTTATCGGAAGAACGTTATCCTTGTTTTTAAGCATAACTATTCCTTCCGCACCCACTTTTCGGCAAAGGTCAATTATCTTTTCATCGGGTACAAAGCTTTTGCCGAGCTGACCGTCTGAAGTTCCCTGAGACGTGGTTGTTGTTACAAAATTAACAACCTTACCCACGTATTTCATAACTTTCTTTTTGATAGCACTCATAATTTCACCGCCGGATTATAGTGATAATACTTTGCTGATTAAATTATAAATCTTCTTCATAATGCCAAAAAGATACCTTAAAACAAACGGCATATTTTCCGAATCTTCAGACATACCGTCCTCTGCCGTTGCACCGCTGTATGTTTCAAGCACGGTTACGCCGAATGACTTTTCAAGCGTTTTTGAAATATCCCTCGTTTCAACGTATTCAACCGATATTTTTCCGCTTTTTGCATCGGTTGCGGAAACTGTTACGTTTGTGCTTTCGCCCGGCATAAGACCTATTTTACCGTTAAATTCGGGTGTAACAGCGCCGTTATCGCATTTTACCGAATTGATTATAACGGGGTTTTCCTTTGAAACGTTCTTCAACACAAGAGTATATTCATCTCTTCCGTCTTCAAGAAGAAGGAAGTTGTTATTTGTATTGACAAATCTCATCGAAAGATCGGAAGTGGGCGATTCGCTCTGAATAAACTGCGGAAATTCATATGATGAATAAGCATCCTTAATATTATCGGTATAAAGAAGCTCTTCAAGAAGCGCAAGCGACCTCGGACACCATTCAGCCTGGCCGTGGAAAAGTCCTTCAAAAACCCAGGTTCTGTGAGGCCAGTAGCCTGCGGAAATATCAACAGTTCTGTCGGGCGAAATGCCGTTTTTGCCGTTATCGACAGCCTGAACGTAGTCTTCGGGGAAAGTTTCGCCGTAAGGCGCACAAATTGCACCGCAGGAATACTCCATATCAACGATTGAATCCGAATATGCGTTTGTATCAGTTACCAAGTCAAAACCCGTGCAAGCCTTGATTGAAATAACACTGCCGTGAGCCGTTGCCTTTTCAAACGTTTCGGTTACGTTGCTCATAAATCCGCTGTGGAAATTGCGAACTGCTTCTATAACCTTTGCGTTTTCTTTTTCATCAAGAAGAACAGACGCTCTTTCCTCAAACATATCAACGGGAACCATCTGCCAGAATGCGATGCAGGGAAGAATTGCGGGCATAATGCAGTCAAGCTTGCCTATGTCTATCGCGCCGAGAACAAAATCGGTTTCAAGGATTGAAGAAAGACCGGTAAGATCGAGTTCAACGTGAAGAACGTCGCTCACAAGCGAAAGAATCACGGGGAAGTTGAGATTGGTTCTGCCGGGTGTAAGAAGATCGGCAACGAAGGTTGAACCGCCCAGAACAGGAGTATCAAAAATAACTTTATCCGTCTGTTCAAGCTCTGAATACTTATAAAGATACTGTCCTACAACAAGACAGCCCTGGCTGATTGAATAAACACTGACCTTATCTGCGCCCGTCATTTCAAGAACGTCGTCGATATATTCCTTGAATTCATCGGCAACAAGGTCATAATCCTCACGCCAGTCATACATAAAGTTGAAAACGTTTTCTTCACCTATGCGGTCTGCAATAGATTCCATATCAAGGAATTCCGAACCCGTATAGGGAACGTACTTGAGCATATCCTGCTCCCTGAAGGCTTTGAGCGACGTGTTCTCCGCGCCGCTGATGATGGGTTCAACATCGTAAGCCGAAGTGCCGTCCGGGTTAACTCTTACGTTATCCATTATTCTTGAAACAATCGCCGCAAGCTGAACAACGTAGCCTTCGTCCTGAAGCCAGATTTCAAGCTCACTGAGAGCTTTTTCAAGCGTTAAATCTTCGTTGATGCCAAGCGCATCAAGCAAAGCATCCCCCGAGGGCGGAAAAACTGCTTCGCCGTCTTTAACAAGAGTCGTTGCACCGAAACCCGAAACAAGAATAACGGGCGTCACTTCTTTTGCAAATGCAAACGGCACCGATGCAAACACAATTATAATTGACAATAATACCGATATTACCTTTTTCATTTTATCACCTATCAAATTTCAAACTGTTTTCTCTCTGCAGTAATAATTCCGTCTTTAACGTTAAGGCGGCAGATTCTTGCATTTCTTCTGTCACCCTCAAGGCCGTCATCCTCGGCGTTCCTTGCGTGATAAACCGCATACCATTCGCCGTTATGCTTAATCATTGAATGATGACCCGTACCTTCTTCCCATTCGTTGCTGTTAAGAACGGGGGCATAAGTTTTATCGTCGGGATACTTTTCAAACTTAATTTTTGTAAGATCCGTTTCATCTGTTTTTGCTCTTGCATAGCCGATGAAATATTTTTCGTTTTCATAGCAGGCGCCACTGTACATAACGTATTGCCAATCGCCTTCTTTGAAATAAAAAGCGCCTTCAAGAGTATGCCAATGAATGCCTTTTTCGTATCTGTCCCTGCAATAAATTTCTTCATCAATCGATGCGGTAATAACGGGAACGGGCTTACCCTCAACTTTTTCGGGAGATATAAGTCTGTCAACGCAGATATACGTGCCTATTCTGTCGCCGTCAAAAGTGTTTGTTGAATAGAAGATGAACAGACCGTTTTCATTCTTTACAACGTGTGAATCTATTGAGAAAGGATGAAGAAGCTGTTTTGCGTTTTCGAAAGGACCAAGCGGATTTTTGCTTGAAGAAACAAACATCGTCTGATGATGACCGCCCTTATCGGGAGTATCCTTGAAATACTCAAACGAGCAATACATATAATATACGCCGTCAAGCTCAATTACTGAAGGCGCCCAATAATCGTAAACGTCGGGGTCATCGTATTCAAACACCTTACCCTCAAACTTCCAGCCTGTGAGAAGTTCATCGGAAGAATAGGCATAGATGCCGTCTTTGCCCGTTGTGTAAATATAAAATCTGCCGTTGCTTTCAAGAATAAAAGGGTCTGCCTGACCGATATATTTCTCCTTGTTGATTTCAAGAAGCTGCATAATAATTACTCCTCAACAACATAATCTATCGCAACACTGCTTTCTCTCACTGCGTGCATATGAGTTTTGACAACCGAGCAATGATAAGGGTCGTTCTGATAGTCTTCAAGAGCTTCTGCGCTATCAAGCAAAACCTCAAGGATAAGGTCATATGAACGCTCGGAATGAAGAAAATCAATGCCAACCTTAATATCTCTGAGCTGCGGCACGTTGCCTTTCATTGAAAGCAGAACTTCCTTTGCCTTTTCGCATTCGGCAAGGCTGTTATCTTTTAATTTGAAACACACAATATGTTTAATCATAAAACATCTCTCCATTATAATTAATGGTTTATTTTATCATAAACTGTCGTTTTTTTCAAGTTTTTGCAAAGAAAAATCCCCTGACCGAAGTCAGGGGAAATGCAAGTATTTATTAATTTGCCCATTCTATGAACATATCAAGTTCTGCATTCACGAATTCAAGCACAGCAGTTAAATTCACAACCAGTGATGAAATGAAAGTGTAGACGTTATCTGCAAGTTCAAAAACAGATTCAAATACAAATATTTCGCGGAACGAATCTTTTATGGTGTTTATTTCCCAATACGTGCCGTTTTCAATATTTGAATCAAGGCGGTCAAGATTTTCTTTTGCCGTTGCCTGCTTAACATTGCATTCATAGACGGCAATATTGCAATTATAGTTAAGCGAAACAAAAATATTTAAAGCTGTTTCCGTGCCGATATCTTCTTTTTCATAGCTTACACCCAGATGATATTTTCTGCCGTTCGGCAACTCTATTTTGTTAAAGCCAAACGGTTCAATCTTACAGCTTGCCTTTGTGCCGTCAGTAAAAGTCACGGTAACAGTTTCGCCAAAAAAGAAATCATCATTATAACAATCAAAAGAGCCGTCGTAATATTCTTTGACGTCTTTGTGTTTTTCTATATTGCTCAGTTCAACGGATTCAACGAACTTTGAAACAGAACAAAGGGTAATTTCGGCATCCTCTTCATAACCGAGGAATTCAAAAGTTACGTTGTTTTCTCCCTCAATCAGATTGTTTTCCGAATACATATCATATCTGTTTTCATCAAGTTTAACGGTGTTTCCGCCTGAAAAAGTTACGGTTACGTCATCAAGGCGTGCAGCATAAGGAACTCTTTCATATTCATTTGAATGTTCATTGTATGCAACGTCACAGCCGTCAATCAACTCAAGTGTATTTTCACCAAAGCTGAGGTCCGTAACCTCTTTTCCGCAATATTCAAACGTAAATCCGCCGTATTCTGCAAGAGATGAATACGAACCCGTGCCGCCGCCGAAAGTAACGCCGAGAATATGTTCACCTTCTTCAAGATAATGAAGCCGTGCATAATTACCCGTGCCGTCAACTTTACCCACGTATTCATCTGCATATTCTTCACCGTAAAAACATCCGTCTTTGATTTCTTCGGGAGTTGCCATATAAAGCCAATCGCTTTCGGTTGTAAAAAGATAATATCCTTCTTCCGCATTGAACGTGTAGTAAACGTAGTCGGGAATATCTTCATAAAACTCCACAACACCTTCTTCGAGATTGCCTTCGTAATGATATTCCTTATAAGTATCCTTCCAGAGATACCATTTTACGGTATCTTCAGGCTGTGCCGCAAAAGCAGGCACGGAGCAAAGAAGCATAGCGAGTGCGAGTGTTGCCGCGATGATTGATTTTAATTTATTCTTCATTTTAAGAAACCTCCGTCAATATAAAATGTTATAAATTCCACTACCTTATCATAAACATCTGCCAATTCTCTTCTGATAACATATATCAGATTGTTTGCACTTTCAACGATTTCATCAATATCGGAGTCTTCTGCGTTCAGATCACAAGTAAACATCTTATATTCATATATGATCAAATTCAGATTTTCCGCAAGACTATCTGTAAGAACAGAGAAATTTTCAAAGAAATTTGCTTTTCTTACATCACATTCAAATTCAGCCGCATTCTGACCTGCTATTTCAACAACAAGCTTTACTGAACCGTCTTCTTCAACCGCGTCATAAATAACCATTTCATATCCTCTGCCGTTGGGAAAATCAACAGAATCAACGAAATCATACGGTTTATCGATTGTATATGTGCTTCCGTCAGCAAAAGTCAGTATTATTTTTTCATTTTTTAAAGCATCGTCTTCAAACAGTGAATCGGCGGAATTATCATAATTCAGAACTGAATCAAGATATTTATCTATGTTTGTGATTTCAACGTTTTTGACAATATCTTTCACTTCACAGCAAGTCATCACAAAATCTTCTTCATATCCGGGAAGGAGAATAGTGAGATTATATTCATTTTCGGATACCTTTTCGTAATCAAACACAAATTTACCGTAGCGAACCTCGTATACACTTCCGTTTGAAAATGTAATTCTTGCATCACGGTGCATACCGATCTTTTCACCGCCATCATCAGGTGAAAACCAATAGTCTACCCAGAAAATGAGGTCGTTGAATGAATTCTCATCAAATTCAACATCAACTATTTTTTCGTCAAAGTAAGAAACGGTAATTTCTGTTTCTGTGGTTGAATTGTCGGTGTAAAATCCGATAAACGATTCTCCCTCAGGAAGATAAACAACAGATTCATCTTTTTCGTTCTCGAAAACTTCCAACACATCTGCATTACCCTGCGGAGAGCCGTCAGGTTGAATATTTTCAGAAACATTAATATATCCCATTTCATCACCTGAAAGAAGATAATATCCTGCTTTTTCAACCTTTATGTTACAGCAAATATTATTTTTTTCACAAAAAACGGTATTGTTTCCGATTTCAAGTTCACCTGCATATTGATACAAATCAATATACTCATAGCGATTAACAGGCCATTCAACAGCATCTCCTGCATTGTAAGCAAACGCAGGCACGGAGCAAAGAAGCATAGCGAGTGCGAGTGTTGCCGCGATGATTGATTTCATTGTTTTTTTCATTTTAATAACCTCCTCAGGCTGATTTTTTCAGGTCTTTCTGACCCCTTTCACTTATAAGACGATACTGATTACGGTTTGGTCTATAATTTTTTTGGTTTTTTTCAAAAAAAATTTAATATTCTTATATCTCAATAATACCACAGTTTTTTTGCTTGTAAATATAAGTTACAGCTTTGATAACAAACTGTAATTATTTGTAACAAAAAACGGGCTGTCTGATGACAACCCGTTAATTATTATTTCGCTTTGGATTCGCAGTAAATGCAGCGATAGGTTTTTGTTTCAGGATTTGTAAGCTTGAAGATATGGGGCAAATCCTGCTCCGTTGTTGTTATACAACGGGGATTTTTGCATTTCACAACGTCTTTGATCTGATTGGGAAGAGTAAGCTTTTTCTTTTCGCAAAGAACCTCGTTTTTGATTATATTGACAGTAATATTGGGGTCAATATAGCCAAGCACGTCAAGGTCAACTTCCATTTCAGAGTCGATTTTGATAATATCCTTGCGGCCCATTTTCTTGCTGCTTACGTTTTTGATAATCGCAACCGTACAGTCGAGCTTATCAAGCTCAAGGTGGTTATAAACCTCCATGCTTCCGCCAGCCTCGATATGGTCGATAACAACGCCGTTTTTGATAGAATCAATATGCATTTACTCCACCTCCAGCAGTTTAAGAATAAGAGCCATACGGATGAACTTGCCGTTAAGCACCTGTCTGAAATAACAAGCCCTCGGGTCAGCATCAACAGAAGTGTGGATTTCGTTGACTCTGGGCAGCGGATGAAGAATCGCAAGATCGCTCTTTGCATCAACAAGCTTCTCGGGTGTGAGAATATAGCTGTCTTTGAGCCTGAGATAATCCTCTTCGTTAAAGAAACGCTCACGCTGAACTCTTGTCATATAAAGAATATCAAGCTCGGGCATAACCGCATTTAAATCGGTTGTTTCGATATATTCAATACCTTTTGCTTCGAGAGTTTCTTTTTTCAGATAACCGGGAAGCTGAAGCTCATAAGGTGAAATAAGAACAACCTTTATGCCCGTATATCTTGACATAGCTTCAATAAGCGAATGAACGGTTCTGCCGAACTTAAGGTCTCCGCAGAAGCCGATGGTAAGATTATCGAGCCTGCCCTTTTCACGCTTAATTGTGAGAAGGTCGGTAAGAGTCTGTGTGGGATGATTGTGGCCGCCGTCGCCCGCATTGATAATCGGAACGCTTGCCGCCATTGAAGCTACAAGAGGCGCACCCTCCTTGGGATGACGCATAGCAATGATATCCGCATAACAGCTGACTGTTCTTGCGGTATCGGCAACGCTTTCACCCTTTGCGGCAGATGATGAATTAGCTTCAGAAAAGCCAAGCACCGAACCGCCGAGTTCATACATAGCAGCCTCAAAGCTGAGGCGTGTTCTTGTTGAAGGCTCAAAGAAAAGAGTTGCAAGCTTCTTGTATCTGCACTTGTCGCGGTATTTTACGGGATTTGCAATAATATCTTCTGCAACCGCAATAAGTTCATCAATTTCTTCTGTTGAGAGCGAAAGAATGTCTATAAGACTTCTCATTTTGCTCCCCCTATCCAGCTTTCGTCGGAGGGGTTATTTCTGAAAGCAATAAGACGGGCAACGTCTTCGGGCTTGATATAGCCTGTTTCTGCTGCTACTTCTGCTATTACATCGAGGTTGGTAAGGCTTACGTTCTTAACCTCGGCTGCAGCGAGTCTGTCAAGGCCCTTCTTCATACCGTAAGTAAAGATGCTTGCAATACCGAGAACTTCTGCGCCTGCTTCACGAAGTGCTTCAACAACTTCGATAACGCTGCCGCCTGTTGAGATAAGGTCTTCGATAACAACAACTTTCTGACCTTTCTCAAGCTTGCCTTCAATCTGATTGCCTCTGCCGTGGTCCTTTGCGCCTGAACGAACGTAACCCATAGGCATATCAAGAAGATGAGCTGTGATTGCTGCGTGAGCAATGCCTGCAGTCGAAGTACCCATAAGCACTTCTGCATCGGGATAATGGTTCTTTACGATTTCCGCAAGACCCTTTTCAACATCTGTTCTTACTGCAGGAGCGGTAAGAGTGAGTCTGTTGTCGCAGTAGATAGGGCTTTTGATGCCGCTTGCCCAAGTGAAAGGTTCTTCGGGGCGAAGGAAAACAGCACCGATTGAAAGTAAGTCTTTTGCAATAAGCTTTTCCATTATATTTAACCTCCTGAGAATAATTTACTGATTAACCGACAAATTCGGCAACGCATCTTCTGTAAGCTGCAACGGGATCCTCTGCAGCTGTGATGGGTCTGCCGACTACGATATAGTCTGAACCGAGTTCCTTTGCCTTTTCGGGAGTTGTAACTCTCACCTGATCGCCTATATCGCCGTCTGCAAAGCGAACGCCGGGAGTAACGGTAACAAACTTTTCACCGCATCTGTCGTGAACCTTGCCTGCTTCAAGAGGTGAGCAAACAACGCCGTCAAGGCCTGCCTTTTCTGCATTTGAAGCATAGTGCATAACAACCTCGTCAAGAGGCTTATTGATAAGAAGCTGCTCTCTCATTCTTTCTTCGCTTGTTGAAGTAAGCTGAGTTACGGCAATAAGAAGGGGTCTTGTGCCGTCGGGTCTTGTAAGGCCCTCAAGAGCTGCCTGCATCATTTCGATTGTACCGCTTGCGTGAAGGTTTGTCATATCAACGTCAAGTCCGCTGAGAACGCTCATTGCTTTCTTGACTGTGTTGGGGATATCGCAAAGCTTGAGGTCAAGGAAAATTTTGTGACCTCTTGCCTTGATTTCCTTAACGATTGAAGGACCTTCGGCATAGAAAAGCTCCATACCGATTTTTACATAAGGCTTTTCTTCCGTAAACTTATCAAGAAAATCCATTACTGCCTGCTTGCTGCTGAAATCACAAGCGACGATTACGTCTTTACCCATTGTGTGCACATCCTTTTATATCATTTAAATTTTTAATACCGTATTTAGCCATCGCAAGCGGAAGAGTTTC
>JAZSBC010000186.1:0-49367 GCA_045602245.1 Acutalibacteraceae bacterium
TCGTCAAAGATACAGAACGGTGCGGGTGTAACTTTGAGAATTGCAAAAAGGAGTGCGATAGCTGCAAGGCCCTTTTCACCGCCCGAAAGAAGGTCAATATTCTGAACGTTCTTACCGGGGGGCTGAACCCTGATATTGATGGCACATTCAAGCACATCCTGCGGGTCTTCAAGCACAAGCTCCGCCTTACCGCCGTCAAACAAATCCTTGAACGTTTCGCCGAAATGGTTGTTGATTCGCCTGAACTGCTCTCTGAAACGCTCCGCCATTTTGCCCGTAAGCTCTTCAATGAGTTTTGTCAGTTCTTCGCGAGCCTTTTCAATATCGCCTATCTGACCGCTCATATACTCGTAGCGCTCGGATACTTCCTTATATTCTTCAACAGCGCCAACGTTTACGCTGCCGAGAGCGCGGATTTTGTTTTTGATTTCCTGAAGAGTTCGCTGTGCCTTGGGAATATCGTCAAGCACAATGTTCATCTCCGTTGCCTCACGGAGCGAAAGCTGATACTCGTCATAGAGCTTGTTCTGTGCGGTTTCAAGCTCTCTCTGCATCGCATCGCGGCGTTCTTCAAGCCTTGCAAGTTCACCGCCGAGTTTTTCTCTCTCGGTTGTCATCTCACGCTCTTTTGCTCTGAGCGAAGTGCTTCTCGCTTCGCCCTGAGTACGTTTTTCGGTAAGATTATCTATCTTTTCTTTGGTTTTTACTGCATTTTCACGCAGAGCCGCGGCAGTTGCCTCAAGTTCTGCAATATTCGAAAGAATTTTTTCGTTTTCTTCTTTAATCTGAGCGATTTCTTCGTTCAGCTTATCCTCACGGCGGTTAAAGCTCTCCTTACGCTCAAGGCAGAGGGCAACGGTTTCGTTATTAGCCTCAATATCCTTGCGCAGCGCCATAATCTCAAGATTGAGCGCATTCTGAATTTCAGCCGATTCCTCACGGAGTTTATCGAGCGATTCACGTTCCGAATTGAGTTCATCAAGCTGAGCGTTGAGCTTTTCGCCCTGCTCAACGGCGGCGGCAATTTCTTCATCCGCCCTCTTTTCGGCAATTTCGGACTCTTTTATTCTTGCCTTTGCTCTTTCTTTTTCCGCCTCAAGTTCATCAATATGACCCTTTGCGGCGGCATATCTGTCTTTGATAAGATTGAGCGCGCTTTCCGCTCGGATTATATCCTCCTGAGCCTTTATAAGCTCGGCTTCACTTGCATCAAGCTCCGCCTGAACGAGAGCAAGCTCTTCGGAGAGAGTTTTGAAAGTTTCCTGCTTATCTGCAAGCTGTTTTTCGAGCGCTTCAACCTTTTCTTTGAGCGCTTCAATCTCGGTTGCTCTGCTGAGGAAGCCCGAACCCGAACCCCTCGAGCCGCCCGTCATCGAACCGCCTGCGTTAAGCACCTGACCGTCAAGGGTAACAATCTTGAAGCGGTATGAATACTTCTTCGCCATCGCAATGCCGTTGTCGATATTATCAACAACCGCCGTTCTTGCAAGAAGCGAACCGATGATTTCGGAATATTTGCTGTCATATTCAAGCAGCTTATCCGCCATATCAACAAAGCCTTCGCAGTTTTCAAGTCCCTTTTCGGTGAACGGTCTTGACTTAACCGAAGTCAGCGGAAGAAACGTTGCTCTGCCCGCTCTGTTTTCCTTAAGGAAATTGATGGCAAGCTTCGCCGTGTTTTCGTTATCGGTAACGATATTCTGAACCGCCGCACCGAGTGCCGTTTCAACCGCAACGGCATATTCGGCAGGGGCTGTTATAAGCTGGGAAAGAGTGCCGTGAATGCCTCGGAGAGCGCCTCTTTTTGACTCTTTGATAACCTTCTGAACGCTGCCTGCATAGCCGTCAAGATTCTTTTCAAGGTCATCGAGCATCTTTATGCGTGCATTTTTCTGATAAATATCAAGATTTATGCTGTCAAGCTCTTTGCGGTAACGCTCAACCTTATCAGCCCTTGTGCCGATAATCATTCTGTAGCCCTCAAGCGAATTTTCGTGTTCGGCGGCAACGGCGTTAAGGCGGTCAAGCTCAAGCTGTGCCGCGGTTTTTTCGCTCTCAAGAGAAGCGATTATTCCGCCTCTTGTTTCAAGCACTTCGTTTATGTTTTCGATTCTCGCATTCAGCTCGCGGCAAGCGGATTCTGCGGTTGATTTTTCAACTCGCATATCGGCAAGCCTGAGCGCGGATGCGGTTATTTTATCGTTGATTTCTTTAGCTTTTTCGCTGTTTTCGCTGTTCTGACCGAGCAATTCGCTGAGCCTTTTCAGTTCGTTTTCAAGAGCCTCTTTTTTCTCGGCAACAACGGCTTCTTTCTGCTCGGTATCAGCCTTTGCCTGCTCAATCTGAGCATCAATTTCAGCCTTTGAGGTTTCGCTGTCACCCATATCGCCTGCGATACGCTCAATGGTCTGCTCATTATGTTCAATCGTATTTTTTTCAACGGCAATTTTACCGTCGATAACTGCGGCTTCCTCTTCGCTGTCCGAAATAGTCTGGCGCAGACGCTCGATTTCAAGGGTAATCTGCTGACCCTCGCTGATTGCCTGCTCAATCTGCTCGATAAGCTCAACGAGTTCGTTTTCGGTCTGCTCATACTGCGACGACGCAAGCGAAAGCTTATGCTCCTGCTCACGCAGACCGTTTTTTGATTTTTCTATTGTATGAAGCCACAAGCCGATTTCAAGGGTTTTCTTTTCATCGGCAAGGGCAAGGAATTTCATAGCCTTTTCGCTCTGGATTTTAAGCGGACCTATTCTGCCTTCAAGCTCGGCAAGAATATCCCTTAAACGGACAAGGTTTTCCTCCGCCTGGTCAAGCCTGCGGTTTGCATCTGCTCTTCTGTAGCGGAAATGCGAGATACCTGCCGCCTCTTCAAGCATATCTCTGCGCTGAGTTGAACGCGCGGAAACAAGGTCGGCAATTCTGCCCTGACCGACCATTGAATAACCGTCTCTGCCAAGACCCGTATCCATAAACAGCTCGTGGATATCCCTGAGTCGGCACACCTCACCGTTGATTTTATATTCACTTTCGCCCGAGCGATAGTAACGGCGTGTTACGGCAACGTCATCTTTATCGTTGTTAAGCCCTCTGTCGGTGTTATCAAGGCGCAGAGTAACCTCGGCATAGCCGAGAGCCTTTCGCTGACTCGTGCCGCCGAAGATAACGTCTTCCATTTTCGCACCTCGGAGGGTTTTGGTTGACTGCTCACCCAATACCCATCTCACGGCGTCGGAGATATTGCTCTTACCCGAGCCGTTGGGGCCGACAACTGCGGTTATGCCTTTGCCGAATTCGAGCACCGTCTTATCGGGGAAGGATTTGAAGCCCTGCATTTCAAGCGATTTTAATATCATCTGAATACCTAACCTTTATGTATTTCAACCTCGTATTTTGAAAGACCTTCAACGCCTTTTACGGCACAGTCATAGCCCTTTTCACGAAGTTTTATAAGATTTTCTTTTTTCTGCCCTGTCATTTTGGAAATTTCTTTAGGAGAAACGTTGAGAATATAACTGCCTTCGCCGAGTTTTGAAAGCTTCTCAAGAGCGGAGTTATAATAAATTCTGCCCTCGCAGATTTCACGCAGCGCAGGGTGATATGCGCCGCCTGCAAAGCCTTCTTCCACTCCGCCGCCCGAGTGCAGACCGACCCTGATTATCTTTATGCCTGCATTCTCAAACATCGGAATAAGCCTTGCGCAAAGCTCTGCCGTTTCGGGTACACCCTTGGGAACGAATTCGCCCTTTTTCATCAAATCATAAAGACGGGTGCCTTTTATGACGACGGTGGGATAAATCCTGACCGTATCGGGCGAAAGCGAAATGATTTTCTCTGCCGTTTCGATGCTGTCGGCATCCTCGGAGCCGTAAAGCCCCGTCATCATCTGCAATCCGAGTTCAAATCCGTATTTTTTCAGCATACGGCTCGCATTCTCAACCTGCCGCGCGGTGTGTCCCCTCTCGTTAAGCGAAAGCACCCTGTCATCAAGGCTCTGCGCACCGAGTTCAACGGCTGTAACGCCGTGTTTTTTGAGAATATCGCAGATTTCTTCACTTATTCCGTCGGGTCTGGTGGAAATTCTTATGCCCTTGAACACGCCTTTTTCAACGTATTCATAAGCCGCTTCAAGCAGAGAGAGCATATATTCTCTCTCAACCATAGTGAAGCTTCCGCCGAAAAACGCAATTTCTCCGCCTGCCGCCTCGCTTTCGGAGAGTGAGCCGACTGCGATTTTAACCGCTTCGTGAACGTCGGCTGCGGTTATATCCTTACTGCTGCCCGAAATACTGCGCTGATTGCAGAACGAGCAGGTATGCGGACAGCCTTTATGCACAACAAAAAGCGCAACGTTTATATGCTTCATTTTATCCCCATAAGCTCAAGCGCATCTTTTGCCGCCTGCTGTTCGGCAAGCTTTCTGCTTTTGCCGATTCCTCTGCCGATAACGTTGCTGTTGAGATGCACCTCAACGGTGAAAACCTTGGCATGGTCGGGTCCGCTGGAATCGGTAAGCACGTATTCAACGTGTTCCTCACGGTTACGCTGAACAACCTCCTGCAAAACGGTTTTATAATCTCTGTTCTGCTCAAAGCCGTCTTTTCTGGGAATGAAACGAAGCACGATTTTTGCCGCTTCTTCAAGCCCTCCGTCAAGATAAACCGCCGCAAGCACAGCTTCAAACGCATCGGCAAGAATCGACGGTCTTTCTGCGCCGCCCATTCTTATTTCGCCCTTGCCGAGAAGCAGGGCAGGGCCTATCTGAAGCTCCTTTGCAAAAGAACAAAGAGCGCCTTCGCAGACCTTGGCGGCTCTGTGTTTTGTAAGCTCACCTTCGGGGCAATCGAAATTTTCATAAAAATATTTTGCCGAAACGAAGCCGAGAATTGAATCCCCGAGGAATTCAAGCCTCTCGTTGCAGACCGTTCCGTCGTTTTTTTCATTCGCATAAGATGAATGAGTAAGCGCAGTTTTGAGCAGAGAAATATCCTTGAACCTGTATCCGAGATTCTTTTGTAACTGCACAAGATTATCGCTCATTTCAAAACTTCCTTTCGTTAAAATTATTCAAGCATTTCCGCAACCTGAGCAACGGTCATATCGCCGCTGATTTCTTCGCTCAGGTCAACGTAAAATTCGCCTTCGATAATACGGATGATATCTTCAAGCTCTGCACCGTCTTCGGTAAGCTCGTTAAGCTCCGTATTCTCGCTTATTGCGTCCTCTTCATAACCGAATTCTTCGCAAATCAATGAAATCACTTTGTCAATCATAAAACATTCCTCCTGTGGTTTTCGGAACCGTTTGTATATTGATATTTTGGTGAACAGCAAATAATGAAAAGTGAATAGTTGAGGATGGGCGTTGCACGTACCCATTATATTCGGTCATAGGCAGAGCCTATCCGAAACTTTTCACTCTTCACTTTTAACTCTTCACTTATAACAGCATATTTTTAAGCTGATTCAATCCGCGCTCTGCCAGCGCTTCGTATCTCATTTTTTTATCTCTGATTACTTCATCAAGGGGCGGCAAAAGCCCGAATGATGCGCCCATCGGCTGAAAGTTCTTAATGCTTTCATCGCTGATATAGCGTGCAAGCGCACCCGTCATCGTAAGCTCCGACGGAACAAATATTTCTTTGCCGAGAACTCTGTTTGCGGCATTGATGCCTGCAAGGATTCCCGACGCCGCAGATTCCATATATCCCTCAACGCCCGTTATCTGGCCTGCGAAATACAGACCCTCTCTGCCCTTGAAACCGAAATCGCTGCCGAGCAGACGGGGAGAATCAATAAAAGTATTGCGGTGCATCACGCCGTAGCGCACAAACTCCGCATTCGCAAGAGCAGGTATCATTGAGAAAACTCTTTTCTGCTCGGGGAATTTGAGATTTGTCTGGAAGCCGACGAGGTTATACATCGTGCCTGCTTTGTTTTCCTTGCGAAGCTGGAGGTTTGCCCACGGTCTGTGGCCTGTCCTCGGGTCTCTTAAGCCCGAAGGCTTCATCGGACCGAAACGGATTGTATCGTGGCCTCTCGACGCCATAACCTCAATGGGCATACAGCCCTCATAAACGCCTTTACGCTTATCAAACTCGTGAGTGGGCGCACATTCCGCGTTGACAAGTTCTTCGTAAAAAGCCTCATATTCTTCTTTATTCATCGGGCAGTTGATATAGTCATCGGGGTTGCCTCTGTCGTATCTCGACTGCATAAACGCTCTTTCAAGGTCAATGCTCTCCGCCGTGACAATCGGCGCCGCCGCATCAAAAAAGCTGAGGTTTCCGCCGCAGATATCCTTTATTTTATCGGAAAGAGTCTGCGAAGCAAGCGGACCTGCGGCAATGATAACAACGCCGTCGGGGATTTCGGTCACTTCTTCCCTGATGAGGGTAATTTCTTTGCGTGAGAGAATTTTCTCGGTTACAAGAGCCGAGAATTTATCGCGGTCAACCGCAAGCGCTCCGCCTGCGGGCACAGCCGTTGCCTTTGCGCATTCAACGCAGAGCGAGCCCATAAGCTCCATTTCGGCTTTGAGCATACCTGCCGCACAGCCGAGCCTCATCGCTTTGAATGAGTTTGAGCAGACAAGCTCCGCAAGACCTTCGCTCGAATGGGCGGGAGAAAACTTTACGGGCTTCATTTCATAAAGCTCAACCTCAATTCCCCTGTTTGCAAGCTGCCACGCGGCTTCAACGCCCGCAAAACCGCCGCCTATTATTTTTACTTTATTCATTATTCTTTTTCTTTCCGGATGCAGCCTTTTCATAGCCGCAGCCTTCTGTCATACAAACAAGCTTGCCGGTTTTCTTTTTGAAGAGAGATTTTCCGCAATCGGGGCAGTTTTCGCCTGCAGGTGCGTCCCAGCTCATAAAATTGCATTTGGGCCAGCTTCCGCAGCCGTAGAATACGTGACCTCTCTTGGATTTTCTCTCAATAATCTCGCTGCCGCACACGGGGCAGGTTGCGCCCGTGTTAACGATAAGCGGCTTTGCGTTTTTGCATTCGGGATAACCGGGGCAGGCAAGGAATCTGCCGTATCTGCCGGTTTTGATAACCATCATTCTGCCGCACTTATCGCAGGGGATATCGGTTGTATCCTCTTCAAGCTGAATTTTAACGTTTTTCATCTCAACCTTGGCTTTATCGAGGTTTTTCTCAAAATCGGTGTAGAATTCGTCGAGCATTTTGACGTAATCCTCTTCGCCGCTTCCTACACGGTCAAGGTTGATTTCCATCTGTGCGGTGAACTTTGTGTTTACAATCTTGGGGAATTTATCCTTGAGAAGACCCGTTATTGCACAGCCGAGTTCGGTGGGAACAAGCTGTTTTGCCTTTCTCTGAACGTAGTCCTTCTTGATGATTGTTGAAAGAATAGTTGCATAGGTACTCGGTCTGCCCACGCCGTTTTCTTCAAGCTCCTTGATGAGCGAAGCTTCCGTATAGCGTGCGGGGGGCTGAGTGAAATGCTGATTGGGTGTGATTTCACGCAGCTTGAGCGCCTCGCCTGCCTTGATTTCGGGCAATACGCCTTTTTCGGTATCGTCATCGGGGAGTTCGTAAAGCTTTGTGAAACCGTCAAACTTAACGGAATAGCCTGCAGCGGTGAAGATGCAGAATTCTTTCTTATCGCCCTTTGCGGCAATAACCTCTGCCTTAACGGTATTCTGAACACAGCTTGCCATAAGGCTCGCCATAAATCTCTTCCAGATAAGATTATAAAGCTTATACTGGTCGCCCGTTAGGCTTGACTTTACCTGCTCGGGAGTGAGCGACGGAATTGAAGGTCTGATTGCTTCGTGACCGTCCTGAGCATTTGCTCTTGATTTATAATATACGGGCTTTTCGGGAATATATTCACTGCCGAAGGTTTTTGATATATATTCGGTTGCGGCGGCTCTTGCCTCCTCTGAAATACGGAGTGAATCCGTTCTCATATAGGTGATAAGACCCCTCATACCCATACCCTGAACGTTAACACCTTCATAAAGCTCCTGAGCGGCTCTCATTGTTCTTTCCGCCTGGAAGCCGAGCTTTCTTGAAGCCTCCTGCTGGAGGGTTGAGGTTATAAACGGAGGGGTGGGATTCTTTTTTCTTGTGCCTTTCTTAACGGACTTCACTTCGTATTCCGCACCGTCAAGCTTTTCAAGATAAGCCTTTGCCTGCTCCTCGTTTGTGATTTTTATTTTGCCGTTTTCATCGGAATAAAGAGTTGCGTTAAGCACTCTTCTCTGCGCCGTTGCAAGCTTTGCATCAATAATCCAGTATTCTTCGGGCTTGAAAGCGTTGATTTCTTCTTCACGGTCAACAATAAGCCTTACCGCAACGCTCTGCACTCTGCCTGCAGAAAGACCTCTTCTGATTTTCTGCGAAACGAAGGGGCTGAGTCTGTAGCCCACAAGGCGGTCAAGCACTCGCCTTGCCTGCTGAGCGTTGACAAGGTCAACGTTAACCTTCTTGGGGTTTGCCATACCGTTTGCGATACCCGTTTTTGTGATTTCATTGAAAGTAACTCGGTTTTCCTTGTTCAGGTCAAGACCGAGAACCGTTGCAAGATGCCACGAAATGGCTTCTCCCTCACGGTCAGGGTCGGCTGCGAGATAGACGGCATCGCTTGCTTCAACCTTATCTTTAAGCTCCTTGACGAGCTTTTCTTTTCCCTTTATAAGCGCATATTTGGGCGCAAAATTGTTCTTTACGTCAACACTGAGCTTTGCTGCGGGAAGGTCTCTGATATGACCCTTTGATGCCACAACGTCAAACTCCTTGCCGAGATATTTTTTGATTGTATTTGCCTTTGCCGGGGACTCAACTATAATAAGCTTTGACATCGGTTTATCTCCTGTTATTGTTTTAGAGTATAATAGTTTGTACCTGTTTCTTCGATATAATCGATAATCACAAGATTCATCAGCACGGGAATCACCCTTGAGGGCGCCATACCGCTGAGTGCGCAGATATCATCGAACTGAAGAGCATCCTCTCCGAAAAGATTATAGACCGCCGCTTCGTCGGGGTCAAGACCTGCGGGACATTCTTTTTTTGGCGTAATTTGCGGTTCTTCTGTTTTTTCGGGCTTTTCTGCCGAAGATTCAGGCGTTTTGACGATAGCTTCGAGGTTGATTCTGTCGGGATAAATATCAACGAAGGTTTTGAGAATATCCGCGGCATCCATCGCAGCGTTTGCACCGTCACGAATCAGGCTGTTTGCCCCCATATATGCCGTTGAAAGCACACTGCCGGGAATTGCAAAAACCGCCCTGCCCTGCTCTTTTGCATATTGAGCGGTGATAAGCGAACCGCTTTTTTCGCCTGCTTCAACCACAAGCACGCCGTGGCTGATGCCCGATATAATTCTGTTTCTCTGCGGAAAAGTTACTCTTGATGCATTTGTAAACGGCAGATATTCGCTGATAACCGCACCGTTTTTGCTTATCCTGCGGCGCATCGCTTCGTTTTCCATAAGATATCTCGTACCAAGACCGCAGCCGAGAACGCAAACGGTCTTTCCCCCTGCGTCAATCGAGCTTTCGTGAGCCGCGCTGTCAATACCCCTTGCGCCGCCGCTGACAACAACTGCGCCTGCCGAAGCGAGATCGCCGCCGATTTTACGGGCTAAAGCTATGCTTTCGTTGCTCGGGTTACGGGTGCCGACAACGCCTATCATAACCTTGCCTCTCAGACAGCTTATATCGCCGTCAACAAACAGAACGAGCGGCATATCAACGGTTTTCCTCAGCCCTGCAGGATAAATTCTGTCGTCGGGCGTAACAATCTGCCAGCCGTGCTTTTCGCAATCTTTCACCGCCTTAACGGCGTCATCAAGATTTGGCGAAACGAGTTTTTCGAGCTGTTTGCGGCTGAAAACGCCTGAAAGAAGGCGTTCCTTTTCCGTGGATTCAAAAAGTTTATGAGGCTCGGGAAAAACCGATATAATCTCATCAACCTTTGCCTTGGAGCCGAGTGCCGTTGAGAGCCATATCCAATACTTTTTGTAATCGTTCATCTTTTCAGCTCCCAGGCGAGAATTGCGGCGGCGGCAGATGCGTTGAATGATTCTGCCCTGCCGTTCATCGGGATAACGACCTGCTTTTTGCATTCTTCAATAACCGTCTGCGAAAGACCCGAACCCTCGTTGCCCACGCAGCAGATAACTCCGCCGTTCATATCAACCCTGCGGATATCCTCTGCCGTGCTTTTCGGCACTGATGCAAGGGTAAGCATACCCTTTCCGTTGGCTTCGGCAATAACCTGCGCAAGGTTCTCAACCGAAATAACGTTCATTCTCAGCGACGAACCCATCGCCGCCCTGAGCGCCTTGGGGTTATAGATATCACAGCCTCCGCTTACTATCAGCCCGTCAAGTCCGAGCGCCTCCGCACTCCTGCAGATTGCGCCGAGGTTTGACGGGTCCTGAAGGTTTTCAAGGGCAAGATATTTGCCGACGGGGTTCAGGGTATCGGATTCCGCCTGCGGTTTTGCCGTGCAGATGCAGAAAACTCCCTGGGAATTTTCGGTGTCGGAAAGCTTCTGAGAAATTTCCGAGCCTATCTCATAGCAAACGGCACTTTTTTCAATAATCAGCGAAACATAATCCTCATATTTCCACAATGCCTTCGGTGTGAAAAACGCCTGCTTTATTTCGATGCCCGTTTGTGCGGCATCAAAACAGAGCCGTGCACCTTCGAGAAAAAATTCGCCCGTTTCTTTTCTGAGCGAAGAGCTTTCTCCAAGACGAACGGCATATTTGATTTTATCGTTTGTTCTTGAGGTTATCTTTTCCATAAATTACCCATAAATGTTTAATAATGTTTAAATATTTGATACCTTATTATATATTCATTTTTTGGAAAATGCAACAGTATATTTTATTCGTGATAAATTGTATGCAGCAACATTTTAAGTGAATAGTGAATAATGAAAAGTGAAAAGTTAAGGGTCGCTTCGCTCCGAATTATATATTGCTCCGCAAAAGGCTCCACCTTCGGGGGAGCTGTCGCATAGCGACTGAGGGGGTTATATAATCGGGTAAGGGCGAAGCCCTTCCGAAACTATTCACTGTTCACTCTTCACTTTTCACTTAATATAGGTCACAGGCGGAGCCTATCCGAAACTTTTCACTTGTTTTCGGGCAATTCGCAAACCGCCGAAAAGCGAAAAATCAGAGATGCAACTATGGTTACATCTCTGATTATTATTTCTTATGATTAGTTGAGAGCAGCCTTTGCCTTCTCTGTGAGAGCTGTGAATGCTGCGGGGTCTGATACTGCGATTTCAGCAAGCATCTTTCTGTTGAGGCTGATATCTGCCTTCTTGAGACCGTTGATGAATGTTGAGTAGTTCATGCCGTTTGCCTGGCAAGCAGCTGAGATTCTTGTGATCCAAAGGCGGCGGAAATCTCTCTTCTTCTGCTTTCTGCCGATATATGCATAGTTGCCGCTCTTCATAACAGCCTGCTTAGCTGTCTTGAAAAGTGAATGCTTTGAGCCATAGTAGCCCTTAGCGAGCTTGAGTACCTTATTTCTTCTCTTGCGAGTCATTATAGCGCCTTTAATACGTGCCATTTTTTATATCCTCCGTTATTCTGTGTGTTGGTTGTTTACAAAGTTCCTATTATTTGTAGGGAACAAGACGCTTGATCTGCTTGCAGTTTGTTACGTCAGCAACAGTTGTCTTGCGAAGATTTCTCTTGCGCTTTGTTGATTTCTTGTTGAGAATGTGTGACTTGTAAGCATGGGCACGCATGGGCTTGCCGTTCTTTGAAAGCTTGAAGCGCTTCTTTGCGCCACTGTGAGTCTTGATTTTGGGCATTGGTATTTCCTCCTTAATAATAAAACCTTTTTATTTTGAGCTCTTGGGAGCCAGGAACATCAGCATCTGTCTTCCTTCAAGTTTTGCGGGCTTTTCGACACTTGCGCAATCAGCCATAGCTTCCGCACAGCGATTCATAATTGTTAAGCCAAGCTCGGGATGAGCCATTTCACGGCCTCTGAATCTGATGGAAACCTTGACTTTGTTGCCCGACGAGATGAACTTGCGGGCGTGGTTGATTTTTGTGTCGAAATCGTGAGTATCAATGTTGAGAGAAAGCCTGATTTCTTTGATTTCGATTGTCTTCTGGTTTTTCTTTGCTTCTTTCTCTTTCTTTGCCTTTTCAAATCGGAACTTGCCGTAGTCCATTATTTTGCAAACGGGCGGCTTTGCCATGGGCGCAATCTTAACGAGGTCAAGATTTCTGCTTTCGGCAATTTTGAGAGCTTCTGCCGCGGACATAATGCCGAGCTGCTCACCGTCATCGGAAACAACTCTTATTTCCTTATCACGGATTTCCTCATTGATCTGCTGTTCTTGTTTGTTGCTGATGTTAAAGCACCTCCACCAAAAATGATAAAAATAAAAGCGAGGGCAGGGATACCTGTCCTCGCATAATCAACACTTCTGAAACGGGCATAAATATACCCGATTGAAAAGAAATTATTGACCGACTCAGGACTTCCCCGGAAGGTGAGAGCAAACCTGCTCTGCTTTATTGTGCAGGTTATTTTAACCTATATCGGGGCAAATGTCAAGAGTTTTTTGAGATTTATTTTATTTTTTTCAAAGCTGAAGTTATCGCAATGAATATTCCGCCGAGAATCAGGAACAGCGTTGCGGTAAAACCGTTGAACCATGCGCCGTTTGCCGTGCAGTAAAGAGCCATGCTGAGAACGAAGCCCATAACGCTGACGATAATCTGAATTACCGAGCTGAGCTTTCTCTGCGAAACCATACTGCAGGCTGCAGCAACAGACCTGAGCATTGAAAACGCTGTGCCGTCGTGAACGATTTTTGCAGGGAGTTTGTCGCAGACGGCATCTCTTCTGCGCTTGAACAGCTTGCCTGCAACGGATGAAAGAATCTTGAAATTCTGCTTGGGAAGACCGAAGCTCTTTGAAATAAGCTCTTCGGTAACGTTGGCGTCGTTTGTTCTCACAAGCACCTGAATTCCGTTTTTCTCAAGCATTCTGAAATAGGGGGCAAGGTTTTTGTCAACGGTATAGCTGACAACGAAAAGCGCCGCAATTTTGCCTGCAACGGCAAGATACATAACCTTTCTGCCGCCGCTTGAATATTTCTTTTCAAGCGCTTCGTCAGGCACTTCTATGTTGTGATGCACAAGAAGATTTCTGTTGCCGAGAAGAACCTTCTGGCCGTGGATTCTCGCGGTAATGCCGAGTTTATCCTCATAAGCAAGCTCCTTAACGGCGGGGAGAAGATCCTGTCTGCCGTCAACAACCTGCTCAAAGCTCTCTCTGAGCGGACCGCCCGATTTGATAACGAGAGCCGCCGCATAAAGAAGAACGTCGTCAATTCTGATATTTTTAAAATCCTTCATACCGTGCATCGTGCATTTTGAACGGTCGAATATATCGGCGCTGTCCATAACGACGGCATTTGAGTTTGCCGCCTCTTCAGCCGCATCAAGGCAGGAAATCATCGTACCCGTTGCGTTGAGGTTACGGTTTGCAGCCGCCGAAATGATGGCAGGGATAACCGATGCAAAAACGGGCGAGCAGACGCACAGAGTGCCCGTGAATGCGGAGAATGCCGCAAGAACCTCTTTTTCCGCAATGCCTGCCGCAACAGCAGCAAACGTTGCCGCACCGAAGGCGATGGGGAGAAGAATCTTGACGAGCTTTGAATCCGATGCTTCGGCACCCGAATTCTTGATGAAATCGGTGGGGAAATCAACCTTTGACGAATAGAGCAATTCGGCGTTGCCCATCATAAGACCTCTGCCAAGCTCAAAAATCTCGGATTCATTCTCAAACGGATGAACGGCATACATATTGTGTTCGTATTTGTAGGTGCAAACCTCGAAATTCGAGAGAGTGCGCATTGCGTCCAGCTTATCGGTCAGCTTGCCGATAAACACCGCCGCAACGGCTGTGATTGAGAAAACGGTTGTTGCAACCTCGCCGCCGCCGATAACAGCCGCAAGCGTGTTATTCATAAGCGCAACGGCAAGGGTGATGCTCACCGCCGTGTCGCCCGTAACGTTATTCTTGAAAATGCCCGTAAGCCCGTCAACAAAGCGAACGTTGCTCAGCGCAATCGCCGCAATGATGAAAACCGCATTGATAACGCACATCGCAGTTGAACCCTTAACGAAAATTTCGGTTTCAAACGCAAGTTTATCGGCTATTGCGGGAATGAAATTGATGATAATGAGAAGAAGTTCCATAATGCCGACGATAACAAGACCCGTTGTTGCCTTGCTGTTTTTCTTGCTGAGCATTGCGTGAACGGTTGCACGCTCGGCAGGGTTTGTGTATTCGTTTGAAACGGTTTTGGGCGCTTCTTTCTCCTGCTTTTTCTCAATTTTCTTTATCTTCTTTTCCTGCTTCGCCCTCTCTTCGGGGGGAGCTTCGAAATCACCCTGAAATTCTTCGTCAAGGTCTATTGCGTTGACAAGCCTGAAGTTCTTCGCCTTCTGCCTGCGCATTTCCGAAAGACGCTCCTCAACGTCACCCTCATAGGTATCCTCGGGGAGAGTTTCCGCAGGGATATCCTCAAAGCCCGTGAGCATTATCTGACCCTCAACGTCGTTGCCTGCATTGGAAATTTTCTTTTCCGCATTGCCGACAGCGTCCATAACACGGGTCTTTTCGTCGTCCATTTCCTTTGCATCCTCGGCGGCAAGCACCCTGGGCATTGCCTCAAGACCGCTCTCCGCAGCCTCGGACGATTTGCGGACAACTATTCCCGGTCTGTCAACGGGGCCTTCCTCTACGGGGTCGATTTCAGCGGTGTTTTCAATCTTGAGAGTTGTGAAAAAGCGTGTTTTATAATCAATAACCTTTGTTTCGTCGGATTTTTCTTCGTCCTTTTTGCCGAAGAACTCCGTTGCCGCGGTTTCGCCCTCATAAAAAGTCTTTATTTCGGGAGCTGATTTCGGCTCGGGTTCTTTTTCTGCAGGCTGTTCCTGCCACGCAAACATCGGCGGCGCAGGCTTCGGCTCATCCTCGGGAACGATAACCGTTTCAATCTCGAAAAGCGACTCGTCAAAATCGTCTTCCTTGCCCTCAAAGAAGGTTTCCTGACCGTCAACCTCGGTTTCGCCCGACATTGAAGAAATATCCTGCATTTCTTTCACGGGCTGATCCTCTTCCATCGGTCTGAGGGTAAAAATGCCCGTATCGAACTCACGGCTGAGGATTCTTTCAAAATCCTCGGCAGGAGTGGGTTCTTTTTTTACGGGAGGAACGTATTCCTCGCCGTTTGCCTGAGCGATAAGCCTGTCGATATCGTCAATCGACCAGGTTTTTGACGGCACTTCCTGCTCATCGGCGCTCATATTTGATTTTTTTACCTGAGCGAGAATATCGTCAATCTCGCTCTCCGAACTCTTTTTCAGAAAATCGCTCAAAGCCTTCACCTACCTGTTTTTTGCAATTTCATACATTAAGATTCCCGCCGCCACGGAGGCGTTGAGAGAATTGATTTTTCCTTTCATCGGCAGAGATACGATAAAATCGCATTTCTCCCTCACAAGGCGGCTGATTCCCTTGCCTTCGGAGCCGACCACAAGGGCAACCCTGCCCGAATAATCCTGCTCATCCCAGCGCTTGCCGTCCATATCCGCACCGTAGACCCAGAAGCCTTTTTCCTTAAGCTCATCAATGGTTGACGGCAGATTCGACACCCTTGCAACGGGTACGTATTCAACCGCGCCTGCCGAAACCTTGCCGACCGCATAGGTCAGGGCAACTCCTCTTCTTTTGGGAATTATTATTCCGTGCGCACCGCAGGCATCCGCTGTTCTGATGATTGCGCCCAGATTGTGGGGGTCCTCGATTTCGTCGCAGATAATAACAAACGGCTCTTCGCCCCTGCTCTGCGCATTTTCAAGTATATCTTCAATCGACGAGTATTCGTGCACCGCCGCCCACGCGGCAACGCCCTGATGGTTTTCGCCCTCGCAGATTTTATCGAGCTTTCTTTTATCCGTTTCTTTAACAACAATGCCTTTGTCACGGCACTGACCGATAATTTTGCCTACGGAGCCGCCCCTCTCACCTTTTGCAACAAGCAGGCAGTCTATTGCCCTGCCGCTTCTGAGAGCTTCGGCAACGGCGTTTCTGCCGATAATAAGCCCCTGTCTCTCGTTCTGATTTTCCATAAAGCAGACTCCTCCTATTTTCAACCATAATCAATTTATTATAGCATATATTTTCAAAAAACAATAGTATAAATATAAATTTTACAAAAATTTCCTGCAAAAAATCATTAATTCCGTTCATCAAATGACAAGTTTTTCCAATTATTCCGTATAAAATGGAGCTGAAACCCGTAAATCAAGCGAAAGGAATAATAAAAAATGGAAAAATCAAAAACATTTCACGAAAACGATTTTGCGGATATTCTGATAGAAAAGGGTTCAAGGATTCTGACCCTCGTTTTATGTTTTACGGGAGGGTTCATTCTCTCGGGTGCGGAGCTTCTCTCGGTCAAAGCGCCGCTGAGCATAGGGCTTGCCGCCGCATTCACGGGCGGCGAGATGCTCTGCGTTGCGGCGGGCGGTCTGCTCGGCGCATTTTTCCGCCTTGAATCGGGCGACCTTCTCAACGCCGTTATTCCGCTTATCGGCACCTGCGCAACGGTGTTTGTGCTTGAAAAAAACGGAATCAGAAAAAAACGCAGGCTCATTCTTTCAATCAGCGTTTTCGCCTTCTGTTTCGTATGCGGAGGCGCAGTTATGTTTTCGCAGACGCCGTCGGTTTTATCGTTTATGCTGACGGTCTGCTCAAGCCTTTTGTGTGCCTCCTCGGTAACTTTTTATTCAGGCACTGCGGACTGCATTGAAAAGAAAAGAAGCCCGTATATGCTCGATACCCACAGCCTTGTCTGCATTGTTGCAAGCCTCTGCACCCTGCTTTTAGGCTCATCGGAGCTGAGCCTTTTCGGATTCAGACCCGCAAGGCTTTTCGGCTGTTTTGTCATCATCACCGCATCCTATCTTTTCAGCCGCTCGGGCGGAAGCATTGCAGGAATTGCAATCGGCGGCTGCATCGCCGTTTCGGGTACAAGCGTTGCGCTGAGCATCTGCTACGGAATCTGCGGCCTGCTTTCGGGAATTTTTTCAAAATTCGGTCAGCTGATATGCGCCCTTGTGTTTTCGCTGACGGCAGGCATTGCGGCGCTGATTGACGGCTCAACCGAAGGCTTTTGCGTTTTTGCGGAGGCTGCGGCGGCGGCATTTGTTTTCGCCGTGATTCCCAAAAGAAAACTGCATAAGGTCAGAAGCAATATCCTTACCCCCAAGGCAAGACGGATTGAAAACGAATTCGGCACGGCAGGCGAAAGGCTTCTCGGCGCGGCACAGGCAATCGGTTCGGTTTCGGAATGCGTTGCAAATGTTTCGAAAGGCATTGAAGCGATGTCGCCTGCGAATGATATTATGATTTGTATGAGGGTGAGGGAGCGAGTATGCTCACAATGCAAACTCAAAGAAAATTTCTGCCCCGAAGAGGGCGAATTTGCCGTTATTCTTGAAAAGCTTTCGCAGGGAGAAACCGTTACGGCGGGTGATTTTTCCGCAAACTTCAACGCAAAATGCCCGAGCGTGCCGAGAGTTGCGGACAGCTTCAACAAAGTTTACGCAAACCGAAGCGCAATCAACCTTCTTCAGGCAAATGCGGCAAGAAACAGAGAGCTTGCCTGCAGCCAGTTTGACTGGACTGCAAACCTTCTGCGAGAGCTTTCGGAAGAAACGGGCAGGGGCGCAAACGTTCTTTTCAACAAAGAAAAAAGCGCCGCAAGAGTGCTGTCCGATTTCGGGTTTGAGGTGAAGAGCATACACTGTATTCAGCCGCTTTCGGGCGCACTTAAACTCACCTGCACGGTTGATGAAATTCCGCCGTCAACAAGCCTTTCAATGCTCACCGCCGCACTCTCAACGGAGCTTGAAGCTCAGCTGAACCACCCCGAAATTCACGAAATATCAGACGGCAAAAAGCTTGTTTTTCTTCGCAAGGAATTATTTAAAATCAGGCTCGGCTCGGCGGCGGCAACCTGCGGAAATCAGCGGCTTTGCGGCGATTATTTTGAGTGTTTTCAAACGGAATCAAAGGCATATATCATTCTCAGCGACGGTATGGGTACGGGCGGCAGAGCGGCGATAGATTCAACAATGACTGTTGAACTTTTTTCTCGGCTTATAAGAGCAGGTGTGAGCCTTGATTCTGCGCTGAGCATAACGAATTCGGCGCTCTCCGTTAAATCCGACGATGAATCGCTATCCACTCTCGACGTTGCGGAAATCGACCTTTTCGACGGCACGGCGGTGCTTCTCAAAGCAGGTGCCGCACCTTCGTTTTACACCTTTTCGGGCAGGGTGCGTGAGGTTGAAATTCCGTCAACTCCGCTCGGTATTTTAAGCAAGGTTTCGTTCAGCCGCTATACGCTCAGGCTTCACGGCGGCGATGCCCTCGTTATGGTCAGCGACGGTGTTATCGGCTGCGGAAGCGCATGGATAAAAGACGAAATCAAGGCGTTTTCGGGCGGCAACGATGCAAGCGGATTCTCGGAGCTTCTGCTGGAATCGGCAAGGCGCAGATGCGGTCAGAAATACGACGATATGACGGTTATTACCGCCGTTGCGGAAGAAATATGATAAAAAATATTGAATTGACGGTTTTTTCGTGATATAATCCGAAATATGAAAAAGTTAACAAACACAGAAATTCTCAACCAAATCAAGGGCGGCCTCATAGTATCCTGCCAAGCCCTGTCAACAGAGCCATTGTATGACAGCTACATTATGAGCAAAATGGCTTATGCCGCATCCCTCGGCGGTGCCGTGGGAATAAGGGCAAATACCGTTGTTGACATTCTGGCTATCAGGGAAAGAGTCAGCCTGCCGATTATCGGCATCATCAAGGAAGTGTACCCCGACAGCGACGTTTACATCACCCCCACAATGAAAGAGGTTGATGCTCTCGCCCAAATCGGCTGCGATATCATTGCCGTTGATGCCACAAACAGAACAAGACCAAACGGCGTTTCTTTTGAAGAATTCTTCAAAGAAGTGCGCGCAAAGTATCCCGACCAGCTCTTTATGGCGGATACCTCCTGCTTTGAAGAGGGCAAGCTCGCTCTCGAGCTGGGATTTGACCTTCTCGGCACAACAATGAGCGGCTATACGCCTTACACCAAAGGCACTCCTCTGCCCGATTTCACCCTTATGAAGCGTTATAAGGAAGAACTCGGCGCAACCGTTATTGCGGAGGGCGGCATCTGGGCGCCCGATGAGCTTGTGAAAGCTTTTGAATGCGGCGCACACGCAGCCGTAGTAGGCACGGCAATCACAAGACCTATGGATATCACCAAGAGATTTGTTAAGGCTCTGGAGGAAAGCAGATGAAAATTCTCGCTTTTGACATCGGCGGCACGGAGATAAAATACGGTTTTTGCGATGAAAATTTCAATCTGAGCGAAAAAAATTCCGTTCCCACCAACGCTCACGAAGGCGGAAAACGGATAATTGAACGCATCGTTGAAATCATAAAAAACCTCGGCGGTGCAGACAGAATCGGCATTTCAACCGCAGGTCAGGTCAACAGCAAAAAAGGCGAAATCATCTTTGCCACAGATACTCTCCCCGGTTATACGGGAACAAAAATCAAAGAAATCATCGAAGCTGAAACAGGCATACCCACAGCGGTTGAAAACGACGTTAACTCCGCCGCAATCGGAGAAGCAGTTTTCGGTGCGGCAAAGGGTTGCAACGATTTCATCTGCCTCACCTACGGCACGGGCATAGGCGGTGCGATTATTTTTGACGGCAGGCTTTATTCGGGCAGTTCGTTTTCTGCAGGCGAATTCGGTCATATCGTGACCCACGCAGGCGGCAGGGAATGCACCTGCGGCGGCAAGGGCTGTTACGAAACCTATGCATCGGCATCGGCGCTTGTAAATAACGTTAAAGAAAAACTCGGCGTCGAAATGAACGGCAGAGAGATTTTTAAAAATTTTGAAAATCCCGAAATCAGAGCAATTATTGACGATTGGATTGACGAAATCGTCATCGGTCTGAAAAGCCTTGTTTACGTTTTCAATCCCTCGCTTGTTGTTGCAGGCGGCGGAATAATGAACGAAGCGTATATAACCGATGAAATCAACAAACGCCTCATCCCCGAGCTTATGAACAGCTTCAGAAACCTGAAAATCGTCAAGGCTCAGATGGGCAACGATGCCAACAAGCTCGGTGCGGCATATCTTGCATCAAAACTGTAAAAAATTAAGGAGCTGTTTCGACAGCTCCTTTTTGTTTTGGGTGTTTCGGTTCAGTGAATAGTGAATAATGAAAAGTGAAAAGTTAAGGGGGGCTTTTATCAAAACATCATAAAAATCGTTGAGCCGCAGGCAATAACAGTTGCGATGATTGTTTTTGCCGAGGGCTTTTCTTTTCTGACAATGCTTATTATTGTTGAGAAAACCATAACGCCGCCCGTAATTATCGGATACTGAACCGATGCGGGGATATTGGTCAGGGCAATCAGGCAGAGCAGATTTCCTATTCCGCTGCACGCGGCATAGCAGGCAAGAGTCATTATATCTTTCTTCTGCGGAAGAACAATTTTTTTGTTTTTGGCAAGGTGATAAACAAAGCATATAACGAAGGTGCAAAGATTAACCGTTGCCATAAAGCTGCCGCTGTCCACCGCTTCGCCGTTTTCGGTCTGATGGATTGTTGAAAGCACGCCGACAAGTCCGTTGAGCAGGAACACTGCGAAATAATACTTGATGTTTTTTCTGTTTTTCTTGCCCTTTTCAAAGCTGAGAGCCGTTGCAACGGCTATGAGCGCAACGCAGGCACCCTTTGAAACCGAAAAACGCTCGGGGTTCAGAATAACGTCATAGGCAAACGGCATTATCATTCCGCCGAGCATTGCAAATATCGAATAAACCGAAAGATTTGCCGTTGCAAACGATTTGAGTCCCGAATAGCTGTAGCCGAGAATAACCACCGAATAAATCAGCGCAATTATGAACGAAATCAGGTTGATTTGCAGCGTGAATCCGTTGATGATAAACAGAAGCAGAAAGCTGATTCCGTTGGTAAACATAGAAAAAGTAAACGTCTGGTCAAGCCCGTCGCCGTTACGCTTTCTGAACTGCTGGTTAAACAAAAACTGAAGCGCAAACAGCAAATCGGCAATAATAACAAAAATATAATCTCTCATTTTTCATTGCTCCGCACATAAAATTCCTGATTATTTTAACAGTTGTTCAACCTGTTGGCAAGTGCTATTTTCAATAAAGATTTTCATTGCAGACTTTTTTTGTTATTCACCTTGACGGCAAATGCTTTTTAGTTTATATTTAAACCATAATTTCCCCTGTAAGGAGGCAATGAGATGACTAAATCACAGGCAAGAGCAAAGGCAAAGGAACTCGTTTCTCAGATGACGGCAGAAGAAAAAATGAGCCAGCTTCTCTATAATTCTCCCGCTATCGAAAGACTCGGTATCAAAGAATATAACTGGTGGAATGAGGGCGCACACGGCGTTGCACGTGCAGGCACCGCAACCGTTTTCCCCCACACAATCGCAATGGCGGCTACCTTCGACCCCGAGCTTGTTGAAACAATCGCAGACGTTATTTCAACCGAAGGCAGAGTAAAATACAATCAGCACGTTAAATATAACGATTACGATATTTTCAAGGGTCTCACATTCTGGGCGCCCAACATCAACATCTTCCGCGACCCACGTTGGGGCAGAGGTCAGGAAACCTTCGGCGAAGACCCTTATCTGACCGCAACCCTCGGCACAGCCTTCATTAAGGGCATTCAGGGCGACGGCGAATTTCTCAAGGCGTCAGCCTGCTCAAAGCATTTTGCCGTTCATTCGGGTCCCGAAGCAACAAGGCACGGCTTTGATGCAATCGCAACCCCCCACGATATGTTTGAAACCTATCTCCCCGCATTCGAAAAAACCGTCAAATCGGGCGTAACGGGCGTTATGGGCGCTTATAACCGCACAAACGGTGAACCCTGCTGCGCTCATTCATACCTCCTCGGCGAAATTCTGCGCAAGCAGTGGGAATTCGACGGCTACGTTGTTTCGGACTGCGGCGCAATCAAGGATATTTATTCAGACCATCATTTCACAGAAACAAAGGCGGAGGCTGCGGCGGTTGCTCTTAAAAATACCTGCGACCTCAACTGCGGTGAAACCTATTCGGCTCTCATTGATGCTTACGAGCAGGACCTCATAACAGAGGAAGAAATCACCGCTGCAACAGAGAGAATTTACACAATCCGTGCGCTTCTCGGCGAATTTGAAGATGTAAGACCCTATTCAGACCTCGGCTACGATAAGCTCGACTGCAAGGAGCATAAAGCTCTCAACAAAAAAGCCGCCGAACAGTGCCTTGTTCTTCTCAAAAACATGGATTCATTCCTTCCTCTTGACAAAGAAAAGGTCGGCAGACTTGCGGTCGTCGGCCCCAACTCAATGTCGGTCACCGCTCTTGAAGGCAACTATAACGGCTACGCTTCGGAATACGTTACCGTTGCAGACGGTATCCGCCGTGTATTCACCGATTCAACAATAACCGTTGAAAGAGGCTCAAACTACTGCGACGAAGCAACCAACCACTGGTCAGGCTTCCAGAATATGATAAGCGACGGCGTTGCAGCCGCGGCTTCGGCAGATATAACCGTTCTCGTTCTCGGTCTCGACTGCTCCGTTGAGGGCGAAGATACGGGCTTTGACAATGATTACACCGCCTGCGGTGACAAAAAGTCACTCTATCTGCCCAAAACCCAGCAGAAGCTCGCAGAGGCTGTATGCGACGTTTGCGAAAACGTTGTTGTTGTGCTTATGTGCGGCAGTTCAATCGACCTCGGCGGCAAGGTGACAAACCACGCAAAGGCTGTTATCCACGCATGGTATCCCGGCGCACTCGGCGGCCTTGCGGTTGCAAACCTTCTTGCAGGCAGCTTCTCACCCTGCGGCAAGCTGCCCGTCACAATTTACAGAGGCGACCACGACCTGCCCGATTTTGAGGATTACTCAATGCTCGGCAGAACTTACAGATACATAAACGGCGAAGCTCTCTTCCCCTTCGGCTACGGTCTTTCATACACAAGCTTTGCTTATGAAAACGCAACCGCTCAGGCAAGCGGCGATACCGTTAAAATCAGCGCCGACGTCACAAACACGGGCACAGTGAATGGCATTGAAAAGGTTCAGGTTTACGCTCAGTTTACCGACAGCCGCACAGTCACTCCCCACTTCCAGCTCTGCGGCATCAAGGCGGTTGAGCTTGAGGCAGGCGAAAAGGCAAGGGTTGAAATCGAAATAGATTCTTACTGGCTCAAGGCTGTTACCGAAGACGGTGAAAGAGTTGCTCCCGACGGAAAAATCGCTCTTTACATCGGCGGTCACCAGCCCGACAGCGTAAGCAATGCTCTCCTCGGCAGCGAATGCATCAGAATTGAATTATAATTGCAAAAACACCGCTTCGGCGGTGTTTTTTAATTCGGAATTAGGGAAGGGCTTCGCCTATGACCTGTTTTAAGTGAAAAGTGAAGAGTGAACAGTGAATAGTTTCGGAAGGGCTTCGCCCTTACCCGAATATAATAAGCGTCGCAGACCCTTAACTTTTCACTTTTCATTATTCACTATTCACTAAAACAAATCATCCCTTATCTTTTCACTATTTAATTAATAAATTTTATCAAATTAATCAATAATTACTTATAGACATTGTTGTTTTTTTGTGCTATAATTCGTTTGTATGTCTTAATTTTGGGAGTGTTTTGCTATGATGACAATGAAAGAGAAGGTAGAGAGAGCGTCGCTCTCCGTTGCTTTTGACGGAATTTATAAATACGTCAAAAAGAATCCCGAAGAAAATATTATAAAACTCATTGATGCTGCACAGAAGCTTATGGGCGGCCATTTCCCCGAAAAGAACTTTGATGCTTTTCGCAATGCCGTTCAGGATAAGGACAGTGTATGGCGTACTCTTGCCATGAACGTCATCAACAACGTTGACGGCAACGTTATCAAGAATATGCTTCTTGCCCTCGGTCTCGGCGCAAGCGTAAACGGCACAAAAGCTGTTCGTGCAAACAGAGAAAAGTATAAGTGCAACATTCCTTTCACCATTCTTTTTGACCCTACCAGCGCCTGCAACCTCAGATGCAAGGGCTGTTGGTCAGCCGAATACGGCCATAAATCAAACCTCACCCTCGATGAAATGAGAAGCATCGTCAATCAGGGTACGGAACTCGGCGCTCATAACTATATGCTCACGGGCGGCGAACCCCTCATCAGAAAGAAAGATATCATCACTCTCTGCCGCGAAAACCCCGATTGCGCTTTCCTTGCTTATACAAACGCAACCCTTATCGATCAGGAGCTTTGCGACGAGATGAGAAGCGTGGGCAACCTTGCTCTTGCGCTCAGCATTGAAGGAACTGAAGAAAGCAACGATTTCAGACGCGGCGACGGTGCATACAAAACAACCATCGAAGCTATGGATCTTCTCAAGAAAAACGGTCTTTTCTTCGGCATTTCCGTTTGCTACACAAGCGCAAACATCCCTTCTGTTACAAGCAGGGAATTCCTTGACCTTATGGTTGAAAAGGGCGCTTTGTTTGCACTCTATTTCAACTATATGCCCGTCGGCAAAGACGCTGTTGTTGACCTTATCCCCACTCCCGAGCAGAGAGTTTATATGTATAAGTGGATCCGCGAAGCAAGAAACAGCAAGACGGGCCATCCGATGTTCATTATGGACTTCCAGAACGACGGCGAATTCGTAGGCGGCTGTATCGCAGGCGGCAGAAACTATATCCACATCAACTCAGAGGGCGATATGGAGCCTTGCGTATTCATTCACTATTCGGATTCGAATATCAGAGAAAAAACCATTCTTGAGGCGCTTCAGAGTCCCCTCTTTATGGCATATTATCATAACCAGCCGTTTAACGATAACCATCTCAGACCCTGCCCGATGCTTGAAAATCCCGATTGTCTGAGAAAAATCATTGCTCAGACGGGCGCAAAGTCAACAGACCTCATTCAGCCCGAGAGCGCAGAGCATCTCTGCTCAAAATGCGATAAATTCGCAAACGCATGGGCACCCGTTGCGGAAGAACTCTGGAATTCAACCAAGCACCCCAACCCCAAAACCCAGTATTACCGTGACACCCCCGAGGGAAAAGCAGCCCTTGGCAAAAAAGACGAAGAATAAATCAAAAGCACCCTTCGGGGTGCTTTTTTAATTCGGAATGCGTAATGCGTAATTCGTAATTAATGACGGGCTTCAGTGAAAAGTGAAGAGTGAATAGTGAATAGTGAATAGTTTCGGAAGGGCTTCGCCCTTACCCGAATATATAACTCCCTCAGTCCTACGGACAGCTCCCCCAAAGGAGGAGCCTTAACGGTAAGCAACCGTTGTGCAGAAAGTTCCTGATTTTGCGGAGCAATATATAATCGGAGCGTAGCGACCCTTAATTACGAATTACGCATTACGAATTGCGAATTGTTAATGCCCCCCTTAACTATTCACTTTTCACTCTTCACTTTTTGAAATCTGTTCACATTTACAGCATTTTTTGTTAATCAAACAGTAGTAATATAACTATGTCCGTTCAGATTTTGCGGCATATAATGTAATGTACCTCCGTTCCCATTAAAAAATATATTGCAAGTGGGGTAAAAATAGTGTATAATGTTTTAAATATTGTTATTATAATGGGATCAGTGCCGACAGAGGGGATGTGAAATGATGTTTGCCTATTTTGATAACAGCGCAACAACCGCGCCGTGCTGCGAAGCGGTCAACGCCGTTGCGCACGCAATGACCAAGTGCTGGGGCAACCCTTCATCACTCCACGCCATCGGCAACGAAGCCAAGGCTTTGCTCGACAGCTCAAGAGAAGAAATCGCAAAACGCCTTTCCTGCTCGCCCGAAGAAATTTTCTTTACGTCAGGCGGTACGGAGAGCAACAATCTCGCCCTTTACGGTGCGGCTTATCAGATGCGCCGAATGGGGAAAAGAATTGTTTCAACAAGCGTTGAGCATTCCAGCATCGACGATACTCTTAACAAGCTCGAAGCGGAAGGCTTTGAGGTTATCAGGCTCAGGGTTGATAACTTCGGCAGAATAAACGAAAAGGACCTTTATGCCGCCGTCAACTCAAACACGATTCTTATTTCGATGATGCTCGTCAACAACGAGGTGGGAACGGTAATGCCCGTTCAGGCGGCGAAAAGGGCGGCGATGATGGCTCGCTCACCTGCGCTCATCCATTGCGATGCGGTGCAGGCGTTCGGCAAAATGCCGATAAAACCCGCAGCTCTCGGCGTTGACCTTATGACGGTAAGCTCCCATAAAATCCACGGTCCCAAGGGAGTGGGCGCAATCTACATCCGCAAGGGTGTTAAGATTAAGCCGCGCACCTTCGGCGGTGAGCAGGAAAACAGAATCAGGCCCGGTACAGAAGCTATGCCCGCAATCGCAGGCTTCGCCGCCGCCGCAAAGGCTCTGCCCGATCCGCAGAAGGAACTTGAGCATATCAGAATGCTCAGGGACTATATGGTATCCAAACTTGAAGAACTCGGCGATATCGTTATCAACTCGCCGCCCGATGCCCTGCCATACGTAACCAATATTTCGGTTCTCGGAATAAAATCGGAGCCTATGCTCAACTTCCTTTCGGGCAAGGGAATCTGCGTTTCAAGCGGTTCGGCGTGTTCAAAGGGCAAAAAGAGCCACGTTCTTATGCAGATGGGTCTTGACCGCAGAAGGCTTGACAGTCCCCTGCGAATCAGCTTTTCAAGATTCACAACCATTCAGGAAATTGACGCCCTCATTCTCGGCATTGCCGAAGGAAAGAATACAATCAGGGCAATAAAATAAACGGAGTTAAAAATGAAAGAAATCATTCTTATAAAAAACGGTGAGCTTGCGCTCAAGGGTCTTAACAGAAGAACTTTTGAGGATATGCTCGTTAAAAATATGCGCTACAGACTTGAAAGCGCAGGAAAATTCAGATTCACCATCGCTCAGTCAACAATAATCGCAGAGCCTGACGAAAACGCCGATCTCGACGAAGCAATCGAGCGTATGAGCAAGGTTTTCGGCATTGCGGGATTTTCAAGGGCTGCAGCGGTTGAAAAGGATATGGAAACAATACTGAGAAGCGCCGAAGAATATCTGGCTCCCCAGCTTCTCGGTATCAGAAGCTTCAAGGTTGAGGCGAAGCGTGCCGATAAAAAATTCCCCTACACCTCCCCCGAAATCTGCAGGGAAACGGGCGGCTATCTTCTGCGCAAATTCCCCCACCTCGTTGTTGCCGTTCACAACCCCGATATGGTTGTTACCGTTGAAATCAGAGATACCCACGCCTATATCCACGGCAAGCAGATTAAGGGCGCAGGCGGTATGCCCACGGGTTCGGCAGGCAGGGCGGCAGTTCTTATTTCGGGCGGTATCGACAGCCCCGTTGCCGCTTATATGATGGCAAAAAGAGGCCTCGAGCTTATCGCAATCCATTTTGCGTCACCCCCTTATACAAGCGAAAGAGCAGAACAGAAGGTTCATTCGCTTTTAAAACAAGTCAGCAAATATTCAGGCAGAATCACCCTCTGGGTTGTTCCGTTCACGGAAATTCAGGAGCTTATCAAGGATAACTGCCCCGAAGATATTTTCACCGTCATTATGCGCCGAATGATGATGAGAGTTTCTCAGATTATCGCAACAAAAGATAACGCAGGCGCACTCATCACGGGCGAAAGCGTGGGTCAGGTTGCAAGCCAGACGATGCCTGCAATCGCCTGCACCGACGCGGTCTGCAAAATGCCCGTATTCCGTCCTCTTATCGGTATGGATAAAGACGAAGTTGTTGCAATTTCAAGAAAAATCGAAACTTTTGATATTTCAATCCTCCCCTATGAGGATTGCTGCACGGTGTTCACCCCCAAACACCCCAGAACAAAACCCACCATCGACTACGTTGAAGAATGCGAGAAGGCGCTCGACGTGGACAGGCTCGTTGAAGAAGCCGCAAAGAACGCACGCTTTGTGCCGATTAATGCTTATTAAGTGAATTGTAAATGGTGGGCAAAGCCAAGGCTTCTCCTTGAGGAGAAGCTGTCACGAAGTGACTGATGAGGTGGTTGCGAAAGCAACAACAAACCATTTTACACCTCATCCACCGCAAGCGGTCCCCCTTCCCCTCAACGGGAAGGCTTTATATCCGAAACTTTGCACTTTGAACTTTGCTCTTTGCACTCAAAACGAAAGGAGAACCAATATGTCCGTTTGCGAAATTCTTTCCGTCGGCACGGAAATACTGCTCGGCGATATTCTGAACACAAACTCAAGATATCTTTCCGTTGAGCTTGCCAAGCTCGGCATATCCGTTCTCAGGCACACCACCGTCGGCGATAACCCCGAACGCCTTGCCGCCGCGCTCAGAACGGCGCTTGAAAGAAGCGATATCGTTATCGCAACGGGAGGTCTCGGCCCAACCGCAGACGATATCACAAGAGACGTCTGCTGCGAGGTTACGGGCTTTGAACTGACTCTCGATGAAAAAATCGCGGACGGCATAAGGTCATATTTTGCTTCAAAGGGCTATGAAATGCCCGAGAGCAACCTCAGGCAGGCTTACGTACCCGTCGGCGGCGACGTTTTTGAAAATCACAACGGCACGGCTCCCGGTCTCGGTCTTAAAAAAGACGGCAAATGCGTTGTTATTCTCCCCGGTCCGCCCTATGAAATGGCGCCGATGTATAAAGAATACGTCGTTCCGTATCTTGCCGAATACTCCGAGGGTGCGATAGTTTCGCATACGGTGAGGACTATGGGAATCGGCGAAAGCGCAATGGCGGAGGTCTGCTCCGATTTGCTCGAAAATGAGAATCCCACCGTTGCCCCATACGCCAAAAAAGGCGAAGCGCTCCTCAGAGTTACCGCAAAGGCGGACTGCGAAAGCAGGGCGGAGGAGCTTTGCAAACCCGTTATTGACGAAATAAAATCAAGGCTCGGCAATTACGTTTACGGCATCGACAGCGAAAGCATCGAAGAAAGAGTTGTTGAGCTTCTTAAAGAGAAAAAAATGACCCTTGCAACCGCTGAAAGCTGCACTGCAGGCTATATTCCCAAAAGAATAACCGATATTCCGGGCGCAAGCGCGGTTTTCGGCTACGGTGCTATAACCTATTCAAACGAGGTTAAACAGCAGGTGCTCGGCGTCAAAAAAGATACGCTTGAAAAATACGGTGCGGTCAGTGAGCAGACCGCAAGAGGTATGGCGGCAGGCATACGCCGCGTTTCGGGTGCGGATATCGGAATATCCGTAACAGGCATCGCAGGGCCGGGCAGCGACGGCACAAACAAACCCGTCGGTCTGTGCTACGTCGCCCTTGATGCAGGGGACAGACAAATATGCGAAAAGATTGAAACGGGCAGGAATGACAGAGAGTATAACCGCTACGTCAACGGCTCACGCGCCCTCAATCTTGTAAGAATCTATCTGGAGGAAAAGAAATGAGTAAAAAATTACCTGCAATTCTCTGCGCTGTTTTTGCGGCGGTATCGGTGCTTCTGATTGTGCTTTCAGTTATGAATTTCACCAAAAAACCCGCAGCAGACACCGTGATTGACGAAAAAACAGCAGGCCTTGTGCTTGCAGACGGCGTTGAAACCGATATTCTCTCAGCAGGTCTTGATAATGTTATCTCAAACAATATGAAGGCTCAGGCAAGCTACCCCGAAGGAATTCTTGAGGAGCTTAAACAGCCTTATTCAATAAACAATAACCTTGTCGGCTGGATTTCAGTCCCCGGCACCGAGCTTGACACTGCAATTCTGCAGGGCAAGGACAACAGCTACTATCTCAAAAAAGATTTCTATGAAAAGACAACCTATGAAACCTCATCCGATAACTACGGCAACCTCTATCTTGACTACCGCTGCGTCAACAACGGTCTTTCAAAGAATATGGTTGTTCACGGCCACACAACGGGCAGGGTTTCGGGCGTACCCAAGCAGGCATTCCGCTCGCTTTATGACTACAGAAACATAAATCATTTCAAGGCGAATCCCATCATAAAATACAGCACCCTTACCGAAGAATACACCTATAAAATCTGCGCCGTTTTCTATTCAACAACCCAGCCCAAGGACGATAACGGCTATATGTTCAACTATATTTATCCCGATATGAGCGATAACAATATGGTCGGCTATATTGACCAGGTCAATCAGCGCAAGCTCTATGACACGGGCGTTTCGCTTGAGCCGACGGATAAAATTCTCACCCTTTCAACCTGTATTTACGACTACGGCGCAAGCGTTGACACAAGGCTTGTTGTTGTGGCAAGGCTTCTTCACGAGGGCGAGAGCGAGAGCATCGACGTTTCTCTCGTTAAGGACAACCCCGACTACCGCAGACCTCAGGTATGGTACAACAGCAAAGGCAAGGCAAACCCCTATAAGAATTCCGAAAAATGGCAACCCAGTCCCAACTGATGGAGGAAAACAGTATGAATAATAAAGAAAACAAAAATCCCTCTTCTCTGCCCGAAGGTCTCAACTCAATCGCAGACGACGAGGCGATAACAGAAATAAATCTCAACGATTTTCTTGAAGAAGAAGGCAACGCCGCAAGCCCCATTATCGAGGGCTACAGCGCGGATATTGCCAAAACGGAAGAAAGCATCGAAAACGAGCTTCAGAATCTTTATGACGATATTATGGGCAGCGGTCCGCAGACCATCGTACCCAACCCCATGTCGATGATTACCGCAACCGAAACTCCCGAAGAAAACAGCGCTCTCGGTGAGCTTTGGATGGACCCCGAGGATTATTTCGAGGCTGATATTCCCGTTATCGCGCTTGACAGCGAAGAAACCGAAGAATCCGCTGAAAACGGAGTTGCGCAGGAAGCATTTTTCGCTCCCGAAGCGGCTGTTGAAGAGGAAGAAGAGGTTGTTGACACCGCAAAAGACGATATTTTCAATATGATTGATATGCTCAAAGCCGAATCCGACGAAACGGGTTTCGGCAGCATTCTTTCCGAAATTGAGGCAAACGAGAACATTTCGCCCGTTATCGGCGGCGTTTCTGCCGCGGCTCAGCTTGTAACCGACCCCGCAGCTTATGAAGCAACCGATTTCGGCAGCGGCAACGCTGACGATGAGCTTTCATCCGATGCTGTCAGCGATATCGCAATTCCCGAGGTTACCGAAGAAAAAGCAGACGACGGCGACGTACAGTTTGAGCTTGAAGAGGATTATGAAAGCGAGCTTGCAAAAATCCTTGCCAACGATGAACCCGTTATCAATATCAAACCCGTTGAAGAACCTGAAAAGCCCGAAACAGACGGCTTTGTTATTGATATTCCCGATGACGTCAACGACCGCGGTGCGGCGGCAAATCAGCCCGAAAAGCTTTATCAGCCCCCTGCAATGAGCGGCGGTCTTGAATACTTTACTCAGGAAGAGTATGAAGCACGCATCGAAAAAGAAGAAAAGAAAAACGTTGAGGCAAAGAAAAACGAACCTGCCCAAAAGAAGAAAGCAACCGCAGGCGATATAATAAGAAGAATCGTTCTTTCAGTTTCCTGCGTTGTTATTGTTTTGAGCGTAGGTTTCCTTGTATATCACTATCTCATCAACCCCTGGCTCGTTAAAAAAGAGCATGAAGCAACTGCCCAGCAGATGCAGGAAATCCTCGTTGATCAGAACGCGACGGGCGTTGTTGACCAGTCTTTCGCCAAGGATTTCCCCGGCGTAACCTTCCCCGAAGGTATGCTTGCAAAATACGCTCATCTCTATGCACAGAACAGCGATATGAGAGGCTGGATTGAAATCCCCGGAGCCTGCCCCCTTCCGTTGGTTGTGGGCGAAGACAACGAATACTACCTCAAGAAAAACTTCGAGGGCAAGAGAACGGACTACGGCGTGCCTTTCTTTGACTACAGAATGACGGATTTCAAAAACCTCCACACCAACAACGTTATTTACGGCCACAATATGCGCTCCGATGAACTTGTTTTCGGTATTCTTGAAAACTACAGATACCTCGATTGGTATAAGGAAGCTCCCGTTATCGAATGCAACACCATCTACGGCGACTACACCTGGCTTATCTACGGCGTTTTTATCACAAACTCCAACTCCGACCACGATAACGGCTATTTCTTCCCCTATAACTTCATTGATATGCCCGAGAGCGAATTCGCACAGTATATCGAAGAGCTTGATAAGAGAAAGCTCTACACAACGGGCGTTGATATCAACACAAGCGATAAGATTCTCACCCTCTCAACCTGCGCCTATGACTTCACGGACGCAAGGCTCGTTGTTGTTGCAAGGCTCAAGCGCGAAGGCGAGAGCGTAAGCGTTGATACCTCAAAGGCTTACGAAAATCCCAACCCCAAATATCCCCAGAAATGGTATGACGTCAATAAAAAATCCAATCCCTACGCAGAAGATACGCGTTGGTAAAACGGAGATAAATTATGAAAAACATAAATATCTGCACACTTAATGCCGCATCGGCGCAGAAAGACGCGGTTTTGCTTGACAAAATGCTCCGAAAATATGACCCTCAGACCTTTTCGGCGGACTTCGGCGATACCGATGCCCTTATCGAAGCAGTTAAAAACTGCGCTCAGACGGGCAGAATTGTTGTTGTTGCCGCCCCTCTTGAGGAGTTTCTCAAAGCAAAAGTCAGCCTTCTTAAGTTCTTTTCCTCAAAAGTCAGCAAAAACCGCGAAATAATCGCCGCTATGGGTGAAAACGCCCCCGAAAGCGAAAAAGAAAGGGATTTTCACTGCGCAATGCCTGAAAATTCAAAGGCTTTCGTTTCGGCAGACGGCCTTTATTCCCCTTTCGTAAAAGAACATAACGGCGCAATCGTTATGCTTATGCCCCTTGACGGGGAGAGAATAGCCGCGGCGTTTAACGGCGGCGCGGAGGCTTTCTTCTCAAACGTTTTTTCCGTCGGCGTGCAGGCACCCTCGGTTGCAGCTGTGCCTCCTGCTCCACCGAAAACGGAAAAATCCAAGGTTAAGCCCGGCGTAATTGCGGCTATCGTTATCGCAGCCGCAGCCTTTGTTTCACTTTTTGCTCTGGTTGCAGGTATAGGTGTTTATGTGTATTTTCAGAATGCACCCAAGGCAGAAGATGCCGAGAAACTCAATAACGCCGCCACCATTATTGATTATAATTTATCGGGTGTTGTTGATTCGGACATCAGAAACTCCTATCCCGACGTTGATTTCCCCGACGGTATGCTTGCAAAATACGCTCCTCTTTATGCAATGAACAACGACCTGAGAGGTTATATATCAATTCCTATGTTTGAAATGAACCTTCCCGTTGTTCAGGCTGATGAAAACTCATATTACCTCGACAAAGATATATACGGCAACAAATCAAAATACGGCACGCCCTTTTTTGACTACAGAATGACGGATTTTGAAAATCTCCATAAAAATACCGTCATCTACGGTCATAACGCAAAAAACGATGACTTCATTTTCGGTATGCTCGAAAATTACAGAACAACTGACGGTTTCATAAAAGCTCCCGTAATCGAATGCAACACAATTTACGGCGACTATAAATGGTTTGTTTACGGTGTTTTCATCACAAACTCAAAACCCGGTGACGATAACGGCTACGTCCTTCCCTATAATTTCGTTGACGTATCCGACAGCAGATTTGAAGAATACATTGAAGAAATTGATAAGAGAAAGCTCTATACAACAGGCGTTGACATCAATTCAAGCGATAAAATCCTCACCCTTTCAACAACTGCCTATGACTTTGACGATGCAAGGCTCGTTGTTGTTGCAAGGCTTCAGCGTGAGGGCGAAAGCGAATTTGTCAATCCCTCAGCGGCTTGTTTAAACACCAACCCCAAATATCCCCAGAAATGGTATGACGTCAATAAAAAATCCAATCCCTATGCAGAGGATTCACTTTGGTAATTAACGAACCTTATTAAGGATGGTGACAGAATGAAGAGAAAGGTATGTATTCTGACCCTTCGTGCCGCATCGGCACAGGGCGCGGCGGATTTACTTGAGCAGAAGCTCAGAGGATATGATTCTCAGGCTTCATCGGCAGATTACGGCAACGAAGTATCCCTTGCCGATGCTGTGGCTGACTGCGCCCAAAACGGCGGAATTATTGTTGCTGCAGCCCCTCTTGCCGATTTTCTTAAGGCAAAATACCGCCTTCTCAAGCTCTTCTCTTCAAAAATCACCAGAAACAGCGCCATCGTTTCCGCAATGGGAAATAATGCCCCCGAAAACCAAAAAGAAAAAGACCTCCACGCCGCAATGCCCGAAAAATCAAAGGCTTTTGTTTCGGCAGACGGTCTTTATTCCCCTTTCGTAAAAGAATACAACGGCTCTGCCGTTATGCTTTTGCCCCTTGATGAAGAAAGGCTCGTTGCGGCGTTTAACGGCGGCGCGGGAACCTTCCTCTCCAACGCATTTTCGGCAGCTGTCAGACCTTCGGCTCCGAGCCTTGAGCAGGTCAGAAACAGCGTTCAGAAAATAATAGAAAGCGGCAAAAACGTTGCAATTTCGCCTTGCGGAAGCGCAAAAGCGATTCTTGCGGTTATCGCCGCCGTGCCTGACAGCGAGGATGCGTTTATCCCCGATTCAACCCTCAGGGAAAGGGGCGAAAACGAGAGCGTTGAAGAATATATTTCTCAAAGCGCAAAATTATCCAAAGAAACAACCGAAGCCGACCTCGGAATAAGCATCTCGGATATATCGACAAACGAAAACGGCGAAGAATACGTCACCGTCTGCGTTGCCGATTCTCATAAGGCAAAGGCGGCAAGAGTTTTTGCAATTCCCGATGAAGGCAAAAAAGCGCTGATGGCGGCGGCAGTTGTTCAGCTCTGCTCAATGCTCGAAGAGTCAACGGGCGCCGCAGGATTCGTGATGCCCGAGAAAAAGCGTTCAAAAATTCCGCTTATCATTGCAATTTCGGCGATTGCGGTTGCGATATTGGTTTGCCTTTCGGTTGCGGCATTTGCATTTTTCGGCGGCGAAGATACTCTTCCCGTTATTGCGGAAACCGATACCGAAACAACAACGGAAACCGTTGAAGAATATGCAGGCAACCTCTTCGGCGGAAGCGGTCTTGACGACCCCGATATGGGCGCTTTAATCATCATTCCGGGCGAAACGGTAAGCGCCGAAAATTCGGATACGTCGCTTACAGCAACCGTTACCGCAATTCTTTCAACAACCGAACCGCTCACCCAGAAAGTTACCGAAATCGTTTCAACCACCATTCAGACTGTGAAAACAACGGTTTCAACAACCGTCAAAAAGACCACGACCACAAAACCCACAACCACAACAACCAAAAAAGCAACCACAACGCAGAAACCGACTGCTGCAACAACGAAAAAACCCGTTACCACCTCAACCACAACCAAAAAATCAACCTCATCAGACAAAGTGAACCAAAACGGAAAATTTATTTTTAAAGTTTACGGCTACGGTCACGGCGTCGGTATGAGCCAGCGCGGTGCAATGGCTATGGCGAATAACGGAAAAACATATACCGAAATTCTTAATCATTACTACCCCGGCACAAGCGTAAAAGCCGATAATTCTCCGCCTGCAACAGTAAAATACGGCGGCAAGGATATTCCGCTTGTTGAATATCTCTGCAAAACAACAAAGCAGGAAATGGGCTGGAGCAGTGCAGGCAAAGAGGCAATAAAGGCACAGATGGTTGCGATTTATACCTTCGCCAAGGATTCTGACTTTGTTGTTGCGGCTGACCGCCACGCATACGCTCCCGGTTTCGACTATAAAGACACATGGCTTTATGATGCTGCACTTGAACTTCTCAACACGGATAACGAAACCGAATTTTCATCCGTACCCTACGTTGATTATAACGGCAAAGCGGCATTCACCTGCTATTTTTCAACGTCGGCAGGCAAAACCGCATCGGCGAAATCCGTCTGGGGGTCGGATAAATATCCCTATCTCAAGGGCGGCGTTTCAAGCCCCGAAGACCCCGGCGCATCAACCGTTGAGGTTTCCGCCGAAGAAATGAAAAAGCTGATTGAAGCATACGCCCAAAAAAGCGGAAACAACGTTATTCTCAGCGATAACCCTGCCGAATGGCTCGAGGTTGTTGCCCACGACTCCTGCCGAGGCTCCAACTGCGGCTACGTTACCACGATGAGGGTCGGCAACTATCAGATGAGGGGCAACGCATTCAGGGCAAACGTTATGGGCTACAGCAAAATCCGCTCCCATTGCTTCACGGTTGAATACATACCTGCATAAAAACATAAAACGAACTTTTAGGTTTATAAAAAAGAAAACGGCTTGTTGATACAAGCCGTTCTTTTTATTTATCGTTTGTGGCGTTGCCGTTGCCCTGAATGGGAATCGCCTCGCCGAGATAGGTCGGCTCGGGCTTGAAAATCCCGTAGAGAAAATCCTTGTTTCTCGCAAGAATTTCTCTCAAATCTCTGTAAGCCTGTCCGCTGTAAGTTCTCGGGTCGGATGCAACGCCGTATGCCTCAATGCCGAGCGCACGCGCATCGTAAATCGCTCTGTAAAGATGATATTTCTGGGTAACGATAAGGATTTTTTCCGCCTTGAAAACTTCCTTGGCACGGTACATACTCTCATAGGTTGAAAAACCTGCGTGGTCCATAAAAATATTTTCGGATTCTATGCCTCTGTCGAGCGCAAAATCCTTCATAACGTTGACTTCGTCGTAGTTTTCCCTGCCGTGGTCGCCGCTCATAAGCAATTTATCGCTCGCCCCGTTTTTGCAAAGCTCAACGCCCTGCAGAAGCCTGTCCTCAAGCATATGGCTCGGCGTATCGCCGTAAACTCCGCAGCCGAGAACAAGAATACAGTCGTAGCCGCTGCCTGCGGTTTCGGGGGTCAGAATATATTTTTCACTGCTCTTTTTAACGTAAAAATTAATGCCGAATACCGAGAAAACCGCCGTTGCAACAAGGCAGGCAATGATGCCGATAATTATTACAACCGCCAATAAAAACACTTTCATTTTTTTCATTTTGTTTCTCCTCTTAGCTCACAAACAACAAGCTCGGGTCTGTTGAAAAGTCTGAGAGGGAATGCGCTGTTGCCGAGTCCTCTTGAAATTATCATATGCGTGTTGCCGCTTACGTGCATACCCTCGGTGTAATCGGGCCACCAGCCCTGACCGGGAGCAAAGAATCCGCCGATAATCGGCAGTCTGAACTGTCCGCCGTGAGCGTGACCCGTAAAAACAAGGTCAAAGCCGCATTCCGCATAAAGCGGAAGAATCTGGGGAATGTGAGAAAGAAGGATATTTACGGACGAATCCGCACCCTCGGCGAGCATTTTAAGCTCCTTTGAGAACGCATCCATATGGGTATTATCTTCGCCGCTGCCGAAAAACGTGGGGTCATTGATACCCGTTATGCTGATTTCTTCGCCGTTTCTGTTGATTTTCACGGTTTCGCTCTCAAGCACCTTAACCCCTGCATCAATAAGCTGCGCTCTGAGAATATCATACTGACCCGTTCTGTATTCGTGGTTGCCCGAAACGTAATAAACGGGAGCGATTTCAACAACGTCCTTCGCAAACTCAACCGCAACGGGAATATCGGTTTCATAAAAATCAATAAGATCGCCCGTTATAACGATTATATCGGGCTTTGCCGATGAAACTTTCTTGAGCAGACCGCTGAATTTATCGTTATGCAAATCAGAAACCTGAACAATTCTGAATCCCTCAAAGTTTTCGGGCAGATTTTGAGGCGAAACGGTGTATTCCGTCACGCCGACGCTGCTGTTACCCCATATGAGATAACCCGAAAGCAGCCCTGCAACAACAATTATTATAAGAACGATTTTTATCCGTTTTTTCATAAATTTCTCCTTATTGCGATAAAAGACGGAGAACGTATACCGTTCTCCGTCTTTTATCGGATGGCTCTGACATTGTTGCTCAATGCAGACGTGATATCTCTATCACACTTTAACAGTATAAACTATAAAATTCGTTTCGTCAACATATTTTTTAAATAATTTCTTAAGAAATCCTTAAGATTTTATACGGTTGCGGTTGGATTTGTTGAGTTTTGAGCTGTTGAAGCCTGTGTTGAGGCAGGCTCGGTATATTTTTCAAGATAATCCGCGCTCACCCAGCCCGAATATGAATTATATTTCACGTAAGCCCAGCCCGTTACCGACCTTGAAACTTTAACAACCGTGCCGTTGGGAATTTTTGCAACAACGGTTGAATTCGGGTCTGCATCGGCTCTCATATTAAGCACGCTGCCCGAAGTTTTTATCTTATAAGTTCCGTTGGCAATCGCAGGCTCGCCCGCAGTTGTGGGGGGCAGAGTTGTTGTGGGCACAACGGCTGAAAGATACTCTTTATCAATCGTGATGATGCCCCATTTTCCGTCTTTGCAGGCAATATAAACTCCGTCTTTGCCCGGAAGAATCGCATCAAAAACAAAATCTACAACCGATTCCGCTTTTTTATTGATAATGCCGAATTTTCCGCCCTTGCTCACGGGAGCAAGACCGCCCGAAAAAGCAAACGCACAGTCGCTGCCCATTGCATCGGCAGAGGCGCAGGAATCGAATTCGCAGGGGATCGCCTTAACGCCGTTTTTGTTGATATATCCCCATTTTCCGTCTTTTCTGACAGCCGCCATATCATCTGAAAAATCCATTGCGTTTTCAAATTCAAGGGCAATTTCAAGCTGAAGATTTCTGCCTATGTAGCCGTATTTTGCGCCGTCTTTGAGAGAATTTGCAACGGGATAAAAACCGTTTGAAAGCTTGAGTTCGCTCGGCTTGACCTCGCCTGCATAGCCTTTTTCATCGGTCCACGCAAGATGCTTGCCTGCCTCATTCCAGCACGGAATAAGCTCAGGCTCGGTCAGTCCGTGATACTGCCTTGAAGTAACGGTGCCGCTTTCAACGTCGGCAAGGAGAAGATATTCCGAACGGGGGCTTTCAACAATGTATCTGTAGTTTCTCCACACGTCGCTGCAAACGGAAAATTTATTATGCTCTGCGTTTTCGGTCACTGTTCCGTCAAAGGACATAAGACCTTTTTTGCCGCTTTCGGCATCGGTGAAAACCGCCATAACTCCGTTGAGGCTCTTGACATCGGAAACGGTTTCAAAGCCCTCGGTTGAAAAGGTATAATTCTTCTGAATATCCTCGCCGCCGCCTTTATTCAGACCTTTGAACACGGCAAGACCGCCGAAAACTCCGCCGACAACGAGAATAACCGCACCGACGCAGATTAACGCTATCCCCCATTTGGGAAACTGCTTTTTCTTTTTGAACTTTATATTTTTCATTTCAACACCCCACTGTTGATAATTATGAATTACGAATTATTAACGCCGACCCTTAACTTTGCACTTTTCATTATCTAACCCCAAGTATACCATATATTTCCCCGTGTGGCAATTACAAAAGTATGACAATTATGTAACAAAATTGTATTTTTCTCTTGTATTTCAGGAAAAAAGTATATATAATGGTTACTATAATAGGATAATAGGGTCATAGTATATATTTTTATATGCTTTTCCGAAAGGAATGATAATTATGTCCGTTGAAAAAGTCCGCAGTTATCTCGCAGGCTACGGTCTTGAGGGCAGGGTAAGGGAATTCACCGAATCCTCTGCCACGGTTGAGCTTGCGGCGGCAGTTGTGGGAGTTATCCCCGCAAGAATCGCAAAAACTCTTTCGTTTATGTCGCCCGACGGCACGGCATTCCTGATTGTTGCGGCAGGCGATGCAAAAATTGATAACCGCAAATTCAAGGATTATTTCGGCTTCAAAGCGAAAATGCTCTCCCCTCAGGAGGCGATTGACCTTGTCGGCCACGCAGTCGGCGGCGTTTGTCCGTTTGCAACAAACGAAAACGTTGCGGTTTATCTCGATAAATCCCTTCAGCGGTTTGAAACCGTTTTCCCTGCGGCAGGCAGCGCAAGCAGTGCGGTTGAGCTGAACTGCGACGAGCTTTTTGAGAGTTCGCAGGCAAAAGAATGGATTGACTGCTGTAAGCTCCCCGAATAATGTTACTGTTTTTTTACAGATATTTAAAAAAATATATTCCGTTAAGGTTTATAATAACAGGAGGATAATATGGGCAAAAAATACGTTATTGCTTACGACATCGGAACAACAGGCGTTAAGACCTGCCTTTTCGAAATCGAAAATGAAATCAAGCTCATTGCGGCGGCAATGGAGGGCTACAATCTCTACATCCTTCCCGGCGGCGGCGCAGAACAGGAACCCGAAGAATGGTGGCAGGCAATCTGCAGCACCACAAACACCGTTTTCTCAAAATGCGATATAAAACCCGAGCAGATTGAGGGCATTTCATTCTGTTCGCAGATGCAGGGGCTTGTTCTTGTTGATAAAAATCTCAAGCCCGTTCACAGAGCATTCAGCTATATGGATCAGCGTGCCAAAAAGCAGATTAAAGAAGGCATCGCAAACGGCATTCAGGTTGCGGGCGCAAACGTGTTCAAGCTCATTCCCTCGCTTATGATTACGGGCGCAGCCGCACTCAGCGTTAAAGACCCCGTATGGAAATATAACTGGGTTAAGGAAAACGAACCCGAAAACTTCAAGAAAATCTATAAATGGCTCGACGTTAAGGAATACATAATCTGCCGTATGACAGGCAGATGTGTTATGACGAGAGACTCCGCTTTCGGAACTCTTCTCTATGATATCCGCAAAGGCAAGGAAGGCTGGAGCAAAACAATCTGCAAGCTGCTCGGCGTTGATATTGAGCATCTGCCCGAAATCGTTGAATCAACGGATAACGTCGGCGGTCTGACCGAAAAGGCGGCTTCAGAGCTTGGCCTTAAGGCAGGCACGGCAGTATTCGGCGGCGGCGGCGACGCATCGCTCATCGGCGTAGGCGCAGGCAGCGTTGAGCCCGGCGAAACTCATATTTATAACGGCACTTCGGGCTGGGTTTCAACCGTTGTTGAAAAGAACGTTGTTGATACTTCCGCAATGATTGCCGCTATCATCGGCGCTCAGAAAAACAGCTTCAACTATTTCGCAGAGCTTGAAACAGCAGGCAAGTGCCTTGAATGGGTTAAAGACCACCTCGCTCTTGACGAAATCGGCATCTTCCTTGAAAAAACAGACGTTGTTCAGTCCAAAGAAACCGTATACACCAGCCTTTACGACTATCTTTCAAAGGTTGTTGACGAAATCCCCGCAGGCAGTCAGGGCGTTATCTTCACCCCGTGGCTTCACGGCAACCGCTGCCCGTTTGAAGACCCCAACTCAAGAGGAATGTTCTTCAACATCAGCCTTGACGTTGGCAAAACAGAGCTTATCCGCGCCGTTCTTGAGGGCGTATGTATGCATATGCGCTGGTTCCTCGAAACTCAGGATAAGAAAATCAAAACTTCAAACGTTGTCCGTTTCGTAGGCGGCGGCGCACTCTCTGACGTTACCTGCCAGATTCTTGCCGACGTAACGGGCAGAACCGTTGAAACCGTTGACAGCCCCCAGAACGTTGGCTCGGTCGGTGCGGCGGTTATTATGGCGGTAGGTCTCGGCGTTATTGATGACGTTGCTCAGGCAAAACGCCTTATCCCTGCAAAGAAAACGTTCAAACCCAACCTCAAAAACAAAGAAGTTTATGACCGTAACTACGAGGTTTATAAAACTCTTTATAAAAATAACAAAGAAGCATTCAAGGCTCTTAACGGCTGAGAAGCTTGCAAATGAAAGGAATTTTGGTTATGAAAAAGTATATTGCAATTATTCTTACCGCTGTGGTATTTCTCAGCTGTTTCGCAGCCTGCGCAAAGAAAGCTGACCTTATCAGCGATTACCCTGCAGTAACGGAAAAAGACGGCGGAGTTATCAGAGATGAGGCAGGCAACCTCATCATTTACGTTACCGACGTCAACGGCAAAATCGAAAAAGGCGAAGACGGCGAAAAGGTAACAACTCCCATCGCTATCAAGCATCCCATCGTTGTCGGCAGAAGAGTTGAAGGCCCCACCTATGCTCTCAACATCCCCGACGGCTGGTCAGATAAGCTCACTTCGGCAGACCTTGATATCATCAGAGACGGCACAGATGACAACATCAGACTTTCACACATCAAGGATTCATCTCTCAGCAAAGTTCTTGAGCAGAGACAGGGCGTAATCAACATCGCAAAATCCAAGTTCCCCACAGCGGAAAGCGGCAACAGGGCAATCACAATCGGCGACGGCATCAAAGCCCAGTATATGTACGTATGGGTTGAAGATACAGGCTACAGAGAAGATGACGGCAAGGGCAATCTCACAGTTCTCAGCTCATTCGCAGGCCTTATTGTTTTTGAACACGCAGGCGACGTTTATTCATGCCTTCTTTCATCAACCAATAATATGAACGAAGATATCGATGAAATCATCGGAATCCTCAGCACAATCGAATTTTTTAAATAAGATAAGGAGAAATTAAAATGCTTTTTACACAGGATATCGGTATAGATTTAGGCACCGCCAACACCCTCGTATTCGTTAAGGGCAAGGGCATTGTTATCAGAGAGCCTTCCGTTGTTGCGGTTGACCAGAAAAGCAATCCTCCCAGAGTTGTTGCTGTTGGTATGGAAGCAAAAGAAATGATAGGCAGAACTCCCGGTTCAATCACCGCCGTGCGTCCTCTTAAAGACGGCGTTATTGCCGATTTCGAAATTACGGCAGAGATGATCGCATCTTTCATCAAAAGAACAACAAAGAGAAACCCCTTCTCAAGAATCAGAGTTCTTATCTGCATCCCCTCGGGCGTTACCGAAGTTGAAAGAAAGGCTGTTTATGACGCCGCAAAGAGCGCAGGCGCAAAATACGTAAGCCTTATCGAAGAACCCATGGCAGCGGCTATCGGTTCGGGTCTTCCCGTAAGCGAAGCAACGGGCAGCATGGTTGTTGATATCGGCGGCGGTACCGCTGAAGTTGCGGTTATCTCGCTCGGCGACGTTGTTACTGCAAACTCCGCAAGAGTTGCAGGCGATAATTTCGACGAAGCTATCATTTCCTACATCAAGAAAAAATATAATCTTCTTATCGGTGAAAGAACCGCTGAAGATATCAAAATCAAAATCGGTTCGGCTTACCCCTATGAGGGCGAAGGCACAATCAACATCAAGGGCAGAAACCTTATGGACGGTCTCCCCAAGAACGTTGACGTTACAAGCGAAGAAATCCGCGAAGCTCTTGCAGACCCCGTTTCGCAGATTGTTGATGCCGTTAAATCAACCCTTGAAAAGACTCCCCCCGAGCTTGCCGCAGATATCATTGACCACGGCATTATGCTCACGGGCGGCGGCGCTCTGCTCAGAGGACTTGACCATCTTATTGCAGCAGAAACAAAAATTCCCGTTGTTATCGCTCAGAATCCGCTTGACTGCGTTGCAGACGGCACGGGTATCTGCCTTGAAAACGATTCACTGAGCATCACAGGCAATAAGAAATATATCTAAGGAGATTAACCGATGATCCGCTTTCTGAAAAGTTCAGCATTCAAGATATTCGCAGTTATAGCCGCGGCTCTGCTCGCAGGCTCACTGTTTGCTGTTGCTTCAAGAAGCGGGTCTTCGCCTCTGACGAGCATAACAAGCTTCATTTTCAGCCCTCTTTCCCGTCTTTCATCCGCAATCGTTGCCGAGTTTGAGAATCTGCCGATTTCATTCAGATCCTCGTCAACTCTTCTCAAGGAAAACGAGGCGCTGAAAAAAGAGATTGATAACCTCACCGACCAGCTTGTTGACTACGAACAGCTCAAGCATAAAAACGAATTCTATCAGCAGTTTCTTGAAATAAAAGAACAGCATACCGACTACGTTTTCAAGGAAGCGGCGGTAATCGGCAGGGATTCGGCGGATAATCTCGGCTCGTTCACTCTCAACAAAGGCTCGCTCAACGATATAAGCGTTAACGACCCCGTTATTTACGGCAACTATCTTGTCGGCGTTGTTGCGTCCGTTACTCCAAACCAGTGTACGGTCAACACAATTCTCAACCCCAAGGTCAACGTGAGCGCATACGAAGTCAGAACAAGGGACCTCGGCTACGTCACCTCAACCGTTGCTCTTGCCAAGGACGGACATTGCCATATGCCGGGGCTTCCCGATTCAACCTCCGTCACCGCAGGCGGCATTGTCTGCACCTCGGGCGTTGGCGGCATCTATCCGCGCGACCTGATAATCGGCAACATCGTTGATATTGTTGACGGCACGGTTGATATTTCCGCAAGTGCCATTATCGAACCGGGTACGGATTTTTCAGAGCTGACAGACGTTCTTATCATCACGCATTTCGACGGCCAGAAAGAACAATAAGTTACTATATGACGATTGAAACACAAAACAAAAAAATAATAATACGCAGGATATGCCTTGCCCTGATTTTGCTGCTGCTGTCCGTCTTTCAGAATACCGACGGCATCTCTCCGCAGATTTTCGGTGTCAGGGCTTTGTTGCTTATACCCGCCGTTGCCTGCATCGCAATGTTTGAACGCGATATCTGGGGAATGATTTTCGGCGTATTTGCAGGCGCACTGTGGGACGTTTTCGCCTCGGGCGCAAGCTTCAACGCGCTTTTTCTGCTCACTGTCGGCTTCATCTGCGGCACGCTGATCAACACAATTATGCGTAACAACATCATAACCGCAACTCTTCTTTCAACCGTTGCGGCAATTATTTATAATCTCGGCTACTGGCTTTTCAACGTTGTTTTTGCCAAACTGGACAGCGCATTTTTCCTTTTATGGCGGTATTACCTGCCGTCAATCCTCTTCACTTCGCTTTTTACCCCGCTGTTTTTCCTCATTATCCGCAGTTTCGAAAAGAAATTTACCGAAGAATAAAAATTTTTTGAAGGAGGTAACGTTATGCACGTTAAAATAACGCCGAAAAGACGCATTATTTCTCTTTGCGTGCTTCTTGCCTTCTTTGTTTTCTTTGGGGCTGACCTTGTTAAAGTTCAGCTTATTGACGGCGAAAAATACGATGCCGCAAGTTCTTCCGTTTCCGCAAAAACGGCAACAATCTCCGCCGCAAGGGGAGAGGTTGTTGACTGCTACGGCAATCCTCTTATATATAACGATCAGGGCTATTCCATTATTTTCGACGCCGCTTATTTCCCCTCAACAAAAGAACAGAGCGAGCGCAACGAAATAATTCTCAGCCTTATCAGGCTTTTTGAACAAAACAATCTTGAATGGAACGATAATCTTCCGCTTGTTATTGATAAAAACGGCATTGTTCAGTTCAAAGAGGAGAGCGAAAAGCTCGTCAACGAGATGAAAAGCTCCGATATGCTCGACCTCAACGAATACGCAACCGCCGAAAACTGCTTCATCGAGCTTGTCAACGACTATGATTTGCAGGGCTATGCCAAAGAAGATGCCCGTAAAATCGCTTCCGTCTGCTACGAGCTGAGAAGAATTTTCTTCAAAATAGGAACTCCCTACACCTTTGCCGAAAACGTTCCCGATGAAATCGTTGCCAATATCAAAGAAAACGGCGATTTTTACAGGGGAGTTGACGTAAGGGTTGACCCCGTAAGATATTATACCGACGGAACTCTCGCTCCTCACATTCTCGGCAGAATCGGTGCGATTGACGCTGATGAATATAAAGAAAAGAAGAGCGACGGCTATAAAATTACCGACTATATCGGCAAAAGCGGTATTGAGCTCGCCATGGAAAAATTCCTCAAAGGAAAAGACGGCGAGGAAACCATCTATACCGATGATAACGGCAATAAATCCACCGAAGTAACTCTCGACCCCGTTCAGGGCAACACTGTTGTTCTGACCATTGATTCGGGGATGCAGAGGGTTGCTCAGGATTCGCTCAGGGATGCGCTCCTTGACTATGCAGGCAAAAAGGGCAATATGGTTGAGGATGCAGGCGCAGTTGTGGTTATCAGCTGCAAAGACAGCGCGATTCTTGCCTGCGCAACCTATCCCAGCTATGATATTTCAACCTACAGCGAAAACGTTGCCGAGCTTAACAAAGCATCGGGTTCGCCGCTGTGGAACAGAGCCTTGCTCTCAACCTACGCAACGGGTTCAACAATGAAGCCCTCCGTTGCAATCGCCGCCCTTGAAGAGGGTCTTATAACGGAAGAAACAACCGTTTATTGCAGCGGTTCTTATGAATATCTCGGCCAGCACTTCAAGTGCGAGCAGGGTCACGTTACAAGGCACGTCAACGTTGTTAACGCCATTGACGAATCCTGCAACACATATTTCTACGAGGTCGGCAAGAATCTCGGCATTGAAAAGATGAACGAATACCGTACTCTTTTCGGTCTCGGCTCAAAAACGGGCTGCGAACTCGGCGAAGCAACGGGTGTGCTTGACAGCCCCGAATACAGAGCATCGCTCAACCAGAAATGGCTCCCCGGCTACACCGTTCAGTCCGCAATCGGTCAGGCAGGCAACCTTTTCTCTCCCATCCAGCTTGCAAACTACTGCGCCACCATCGCAAACGGCGGCACAAGATACAGAACCCATTTCGTAAAGAGTATCAAAAGCTACGATTACTCTGAAACAATCGTTGAAAATAAGCCCGAAATCGTTGCAAAAACGGGTATTTCGGCTCATACGCTTGACCTTGTGAAAAGAGGTATGCTTGAGGTTGGTACAACGGGCTACTGTAAGGATTATTTCAAGCATCTCCCCGTTCTGGTTGCCGCAAAAACGGGTACTTCCCAGGAATACCGCAACATTGAAGGCACCTCCGTTAAGATTAACAACGGCTTCCTCATCGCTTTTGCTCCCTATGAAAACCCCGAAATCGCAATCGCCGTTGTCGGCGAAGGTATGACCTCGGGCGCATTCCTTGCCCCCGTTGTTGCCGATATAGTTGAATACTACTACGGTCAGAGCGATGAGCTTGACCTTTATCAGCCCGAAAACGTTCTTATACCTTAATGAAAAGGAGTGTTGATATGGCACAGATAATTCTTGTTGCTTCCGGTAAAGGAGGCTCAGGCAAATCGTCGTTTGTTGCCGGCACCGGCAGGGCGCTTGCCTCGCTTGGCAAAAAAGTGCTCGCTATCGACTGCGATATCGGTCTGCGCTCACTTGACATTATGTTTGACGTTTCCGAAAAGGTGGTTTTCGATTGGGGCGACCTTCTTCTCGCAAGATGCACCCCCGAGCAGGCTGTTATCAAGGGCAGCGTTGATTTGCTTGCCGCGCCCCGTAATTTCAGCGACGAATTCACTCCCGAAGCCACGGCAAAGCTTTTTAGTTCTTTTTCAGAAAATTATGACTATATTCTGCTTGATTCTCCTGCAGGAATTGACAGGGGATTCACCATTGCCGCATCCGCCGCAGACAGAGCCGTTGTTGTTTCAACGCCCGATTCGGTCTGCGTAAGAAGCTGCTCAAGAGCATTTGATGAGCTTCGAAGAATGGGTAAGGAAGACGTCCGCCTTGTTATAAATATGTTTGAGGTGAAGCCCGTCTGCAAAAAAAGGCTGCTCAACATTGACCAATGCATTGACGAAACGGGCGTGCAGCTTCTCGGAGTTGTGCCGAGAGATATGTATATCTCTTTCAGCACGGTCACGGGCAAGCTTCCCCCTGCGGATTCGCCCTCAACGCTCGCATTTTCAAGAATTGCAAGGCGCATAACGGGTCAGAGAATTCCGCTCATTTGTGAATAAGGTGATATAATGGATAACAAAACCGTTGCCGCCATTGCAACTCCCAATGCACCGGGCGGAATAGGAATAGTGCGCATTTCGGGCGAAAATGCCATTGAAACCGCTTCAAGAATTTTCAGACCCGTCAGCGGAAAAAATCTTGCCGAAAGCAAGGGTTATCAGGCGCATTTCGGCGACGTTTACGATAATAACGAAAAAATTGACGAGGCGGTTTGCCTCGTTTTTCGTGCGCCCAGAAGCTATACGGGCGAGGATACCGCCGAGATTTCGTGCCACGGCGGACTTTACGTTACAAAACGCGTGCTTCGTGCCGCGCTCAACGCAGGTGCAATTCCTGCTGAGGCAGGGGAGTTTACAAAACGTGCTTTTCTTAACGGAAAAATCGACCTTGCCGCCGCCGAAAGCGTAATGGCGCTCATCGGCGCATCGGGTAAGCAGGCTGCAGCCGCCGCACTCAACACTCTTGACGGCAATCTCAGCCGTGAAATCAGGGGAGTGGCGCAGTCAATCGTTTCAATCTGTGCTTCACTTGCCGCTTGGGTTGACTACCCCGACGAAGATATCGAAGACACAAGCGCATCGGATATGCTTCCGGTGTTTGAAAATGCGAAAAAGGAAATATCCGATATAATCCGCCGTTACGACTGCGGACGAGCCGTAACCGACGGCATTGACGCTGTCATAGTCGGCAAACCCAACGTAGGCAAATCAACTCTGATGAATATGCTCACGGGCTTTGAGCGCTCAATCGTTACCGATATCGCAGGCACAACCCGTGACGTTGTTGAAGAAAAAATCGTTCTCGGCGAAATCATAATGCGTGTTGCCGATACGGCAGGCATCAGAGAAACCGAAAACGTTGTTGAAAATATCGGCGTCAATCTTGCAAAACAGCGTCTTGAGCGAGCCGAGCTTGTGCTTGCGGTTTTTGACGGAAGCGAGCCGCTGACCGCAGACGATATTGATATTATAAATTACAGCAAATCAAAAAGAGCGATTGCTCTTCTCAATAAATCCGACCTTCCGCTTTCGGCGGACAGAAAAATTATTGCCGATGCGTTTGACCACGTTGTTGAGCTTTCCGCCTCAACGGGAGAGGGGAGAAGCGAGCTTGAAAAGGCGGTTGCCGAAATCTGCTCGACCAATGAGTTTGACCCCAACTCCGCCTGCCTCACAAGTGAAAGGCAGAGGCAGTGCTGCGTGAATGCGCTCTCGAGCATTGAAGAAACCATCAACGCCATCAACTGCGGAGTCACTCTCGATGCGGTCAACGTCTGCGCCGACTGCGCTATTGATGCTCTTCTTGAGCTGACGGGCGAAAAAGCAACCTCGGCGGTTGTTGATGAAGTTTTTTCACGTTTCTGCGTCGGAAAATAAAAAATCATCAAAACAAGTTAAAATTCAGCATTTATTTTTCTTTTATGTAATAATAACAGCCGTTTTTAATTCTTTTATAGCAAAATAACAGCAATTTTGGAATACAGCCGATAGAAATTTTCGAAACGATGCTCAGGTCATTTTGAAATCTGTAATCGGCTGTAAACGAGAGGTTTTTATGGAGTATATTTCTGAAAATTTTGACGTCGCCGTTATCGGCGCAGGCCACGCAGG
>JAZSBC010000187.1:0-2060 GCA_045602245.1 Acutalibacteraceae bacterium
GCCGCAATCGGTGACAGTGCATTTATGACCGTTCCGCTTATCGGCTCGGGCATGGCTAACGCTCTTAAGGCTTCCCGTATGCTTGCAAATGCGGTAATTGCTGATAAAAACTGTGAATTTACCGCAAAAACGCTTTGGAGCTATCAGCTTGAATATTATAAAAAAATAGGTGCAGGTCTGGCACCTCTTGCCTGCGGCAGACGTGCGCTTCTCAATCTTACACCTGAAGAAATTGACTATTGCTTTGAGAGCGGTATGATTACCGAGAGCGATATCACAATGGGTGCTGATTTTGATAACGTTTCCAAGCTTTTTGACGGTGACCCCAAGGATCTTGTAAACAAAATTAAAACCCTTTGCAAAGACCCTGAGCTTGTTAAAAAGCTTCTTCCCTGTGCGGCACAGATAGGCAAGGTTGTCACAACCTGTGCAATGATGCCCAAAAAGTATAACAAAGACCGTGTTCTTGCCTGGTCAAAGGTTTATATTTATTCGTTCAAATAATTTCCGATTATCTGTATAAAGGATTGTTATAATGCAGTTTATTGTTCTTGACCTTGAGTGGAATAACACCTATGCTAAAAAAGCAAAGGGTTATATCAATGAGATTATCGAAATAGGTGCTGTCAAGCTTGACAACGAGCTTGAAAACGTTGACACCTTTTCGTGCATAATCCGCTCACAGATTGGCAAAAAATTAAGGGGCAGTGTAAAAAGGCTCACCCATCTGACCAATGACGACATTAATTCGGGTATGCCATTCACAAAAGCTTTCTCAATGTTCAGAAAGTGGATTGGTAACGAAGAAACCGTTATTTTCACATGGGGTGACGGCGACGTCAGAGTGCTTCTTGAAAACTTCAAATATCTCAACGGAATCAAAGTGATACCTTTTCTTGAAAAGTACTGTGATCTTCAGCGTGTTTTTCAGCGTATTCACGGCAGCGCAAAGGGGCAGCAGACGGGTTTGCTCAATGCAGCGCAGATGCTTGAGATAGACCCCGAAATGTATATCCATCACCGCGCGCTCGGCGACAGTATGCTGACGGCTGACATTCTGAAAAAATTACTCGTTGACGGTAAACTTTTTCCCGAAATCGTTGAGTGCAACGATGATTTTTATGCAAAGCTACTTTACAAAGCGAAAGTTATACGCAATATTGATAATCCGCTTGTTGACAAAAAGCGTCTTTGTCATGTTTGCGAAACCTGCGGTACGTCTTGCAATCAGCTTACAACGTGGAAATTTCATTGCCAGTTTTTCAGGGCGAATTTCCATTGTCCTGAATGTGACCTGCCCTATTCCGTGGGCGTCAGGTTCAAGAAGCTTTATGACAAAGTTGAGTTCAGAAAAATTGTTTCGGTTATGGAACCGAAACCGACTGAAGAGGAGGATGTTGAATGAAAATTCTTGTAACAGGCGCTGCAGGCTTTATAGGTTGCAATTTTATCTATTATATGCTTGATAAATATCCTGATTATGATATTGTCTGCCTTGATGCACTGACCTATGCTGGCAATCTCAAGAGTCTTGATAAAGCTTTGGAAAACCCAAATTTCAAATTCATTAAGGGAAGCATTTCAGACAAGGATTTTGTTGACGGTCTTTTTGCGCAAGAACAGTTCGACGTTATTGTTAACTTTGCGGCAGAGAGCCACGTTGACCGCTCAATTGAAAATCCGTTTATTTTCCTTGAAACCAATATAATGGGCACAGCCTGTCTGCTTGAAGCGAGCAAAAAATACGGTGTAAAGCGTTTCCATCAGGTTTCAACCGATGAGGTTTACGGCGACCTTCCTCTTGACCGTCCCGACCTTTTCTTCACTGAGGATACGCCTATCCATACGTCAAGCCCTTATTCATCCTCAAAAGCTTCTGCAGACCTCCTGACTCTCGCGTTCCACAGAACTTACGGTCTGCCCGTAACAATTTCACGTTGCTCAAATAACTACGGCCCTTATCAATTCCCCGAAAAGCTCATACCCGTTATGTTTGTAAAAGCAACAAACGATGAAAAGCTTCCCGTTTACGGCGAAGGTCTTAACGTGCGCGACTGGCT
>JAZSBC010000188.1:0-5935 GCA_045602245.1 Acutalibacteraceae bacterium
GATAAGACTTACACCGCAAGATGCTATATTCTTGACGAAATTATGCTTCCTGTTATCCCCGAACCCAGAGCAGAGCTTTCAAAGTGGGCTCCCAAGATGCTTACAACAAAGATTGACCCCGAAAAGATCGGCGACGTTATCGGTAAGCAGGGCAAGGTTATTCAGAAGATCTGCGCAGAATGCAACTGTAAGATTGACGTTCAGGAAGACGGCAACATCTTCGTTTCATCAACAGATATCAACGATGCAAAGAGAGCTGTCTTCATCGTTGAAACAATCGCTAACGACCCCGAGGTCGGCGCAATCTACAAGGGTGTTGTTACCCGCCTTATGAGCTTCGGCGCTTTTGTTGAAATCGCTCCGGGCAAAGAAGGTATGGTTCACATCAGCCAGCTCGACGTTAAGAGAACGGAAAAGGTTGAAGACGCTGTTACCGTTGGCGACGAAGTTATCGTTAAGGTTCTTCCCAAGGATGACCAGGGCAGACTCAACTTCTCACGCCGCGAGGCTCTTATCGAGGTTGAAGGACTTGTTCCCGAAAACACTGTTTCAGATGCTCCCAGAAAGCCCAGAAGAGATTTCAAGGGCGAAAGAGGCGGCAGACAGAAGAGAGATTAATAAAATGCAAAAACTTGCACAGTTTTATCGCTGTGCAAGTTTATTTTTTGTTGTTTAAAATCGTTGAAAAACGGAACAATATGTTGTAAAATGAAATCGTAAATAAATATTTGCAGATATGAAAGGAAAAAACTATGCCCTCTGTAAATGAATTTATGAAATTGCTTCCGAGCCTTATCTGGCTTCTTGCAGGCGTTGGCGTTTTCATCGTCGGTATGAATTTTATGGGCGATGCGCTTGAGAAGAGTGCAGGCGGCGGAATGAAAAAACTGCTTGAAAAAATAAGCAACAACCGTTTTTCGGGCGTCGGCATCGGTGCAGGCGTAACGGCAATTATCCAGAGTTCATCCGCAACCTCGGTTATGGTTATCGGTCTTGTTAACGCAGGGGTTATGACCCTTATGCAGGCAACGCCGATTATTATGGGTGCCAATATCGGTACAACCATAACGGGTGTTCTCGTTGCGCTGAAAAACGATTATTTCAATATGGCGATGTATGCCCTTGCATTTGCAGGCGTTATGATGGGCTTTGCCAAAAAAGAAAAAATAAAAATTGCAGGCAGCCTTTGCAGCGGTCTCGGTCTTATTTTCGTCGGTCTTAACGTTATGAGCAGTGAGCAGGCATTCGGCAATCCGCTTGTTGAAGAGCTGTTTATGAATATCTTCAGGGTTGTGGACAATCCCCTGCTTCTCATTGTTGTCGGCATTGTTTTCACTGCGCTGATTCAGAGTTCATCTGCATCAACGGGCGTTGTTATCACTATGGTCGGCACAGGTGTGCTTCCGCTGAATCTTGCGCTGTTTATTATTCTCGGTGCAAATATCGGCACCTGCGTAACCGCCCTGCTTGCGGCATTCGGCGCAAACGCAAATTCAAAGCGAGTTGCTTTTATTCACTTCATCTTCAACACGTCGGGAACAGCTCTTTTTGCAATTCTGATCTGGTTTTTCAAGGATGAAGCGGTTGACCTTCTTGTAAAACTTATCCCGGGCGACGACCCGATGTCGCTTCAGATGAGGGTTTCGGCATTCCACGTTGTGTTCAACGTAACAACAACCGCCGTTCTTCTTCCGTTTGTGAAACAGCTTGTTAAGTTATCGTCGCTTGTTATCAAAGAAAAGAAAGAAGAAAAAGAAACTCTTTCGCTTAAATTCGTTGATGCCAGGCTTTTATCTGCTCCCCACGTTGCTCTTATGCAGGTTAAAAAAGAGATGGATTATATGCTCGGTCTGGTTGAAGAAAACATCGGTCTCTCTTTTATTTCAATAGACAAAGGCTCGCTTGAACACAGCGAAAAAATCCGCAAGAACGAAGAGATTATCGACTTCACAAACAGCGCGCTGACGAAGTATCTTATTGACCTTTCGGTTGGTATGGGTCAGAATGACGAGAGAATCATCGGTTCGTATTTCCACGTTCTCAACGACCTTGAGCGTATCGGCGACCACGCCGAAAACTTCCACGAAATAGGCGTTGAAATGATTGAAAAGAAACTCAGTTTTTCTGATAACGCTCACAAGGAAATCGCGGGTATGCGCGAGAGTATGCTGAAGATGTTTGACATTGCAAAGGATGCGTTTGAAAACCTCAACAGAGAAAATCTTCCCGAGCTGACGGCACTGGAAGAAAGCGTTGACGAAAAGAAAGACGAGCTTATCGCAAGCCACTTTGCAAGGCTTGCAGAAGGCGACTGCAACGTTGACGTAAGCCCGTATTATTCATCAACTATTCTCGGGCTTGAGCGTGTAGCCGACCACCTTGTCAACATCGGCTACAGTATTATGAACCCCACAGGCTCACAAAAAGACAATATGTAACAAAAAGACTTCCTCGGACGAGGAAGTCTCAGCTTGTCGAAAAACTTGTTTTTCGGCAAGGTGTGGCTGTTGAGAAAGGAAGCTGAATGGCGTTTTCTTCGACCGAAGGTGTACAAAGGTACTCCGATGGGAGAAAAAACGTCAAATAAACGAAAAGGTTTTGTGCGTCATTAAACGCATATTTTTGATGCATTTGTCGGTGCATTCGGGTCGTCGGGTCACCGACCCCTACTTTTATTTCGTTTATGTTTCAGCGACTTTATCGACAGTAAAAGACTTCCTCGGACGAGGAAGTCTTTTATTATCCCACAAAAACTCTTTTGATAATCAGGCTGTCGCCGTGATTGATTTCGCCGAGACCGATGAAGTTTTCTTCGGGGTCATATATTCTGTAAATACCGAGCATTTTCGGGCATTTAAGCCTTTGCAAATCAAGTTCTCCGCCGTTGCGGAATCTTTTTGCCTGCGCTTCGGTAACGGTTATAACGGGATAATCCTCAAGCGCCTTATCAACGGGAATAATCACGTCGGCAAGTTCACCTTTTTCAGCCTTTTCGGCAAGCTCTTCAAGAGTCACCGCCTGAGAAATATCGAAGCCGTTTGCCTTTGTGCGGCGTAAATCGGTCATCACCGCACCGCAGCCGAGAGCTTCACCCAAATCGGCAATAAGGGTGCGTATATAGGTGCCCGATGAACACTCAACGGCAATTTCATATTCGCCTGCCTGCTCGTTTTCGCTGAGCATATCTATTGAAAAAACGGTAACTTCCCTTGCCTTGCGCTCAACCTCAATCCCCTGCCTTGCAAGGTCATAAAGTCTTTGTCCGTTAACGGAAACCGCAGAATACATCGGCGGAAGCTGACTGATATCACCGATGAAATCCTTGATTTTCTCCCTCACCTGCTCTGCGCTGACGCTGACCTGCCTTGTTTCAAGCACCTTTCCCGTGATATCGAGAGTATCGGTAACCGTACCGAGGCGGAATGAGGCAATATATGCCTTATCGTGGCTCGGCAAAAGCTCGCAGAATCTTGTTGCACCGCCGAGCATTATTGTTAAAACGCCCGTCGCCATCGGGTCAAGCGTACCCGTATGTCCGCACTTTTTTTCGGCACATATTCTGCGTACCCTTGCAACCGCACCGAATGACGTTATATCCTTTGGTTTATCGAGAAGAATTATACCTGTCATAATTTCCCTTTCTTTCAAGTGAAAAATGAATAGTGAAGATTTCAGATAATTTTCAATGCGTAATTCGCAATTCGTAATTCGTAATTAATGACGGGTTTCACCCGTACCCATTATATTTTTAATCGGTCACAGGCGGAGCATATCCTTAATTACGCATTACGCATTAAGCATTACGAATTAATTTATCGCCAACCATTAATTATTCACTATTCACTAAAAAACGGGCATCTCATCTGAGTGCCCGATTTTTTTATTGAACAGTAAACGCATCAATCTCCGCCTGGATTTCTTTAATCAGAGAGTTGATTGCCTGCTGTTTTGTGCCGTAAAGCGTGCATCCCGCCGCACCGACGTGACCGCCGCCGCCGAGCCTTTTGCAGATTTCGGCAGCACTGATATCGCCGTGTGTACGCACCGAAGCCTTGAAGCTACCGTCTTTCAGCTCACGCATTGAAACGCCTACAAGCACACCTTCAATCTGACGGGGCAGATTTGCAAGGCGGTCTGTTTCGCTCTCGCTTGAGCCGCTTCTCTTATACATATCCTGAGTAACGCAGATAAGCGCGCAACGATCATTGCAATAAAAACGCATACCTTCAAGCGCAAGCCGTTCAAGCGCCGCATAGGTTTTTGTTTTTGTTTCAAAGAAAACCTGAATGATGTTATAGGTATCTGCGCCGAATTTTGCAAGCTCCGCCGCAATTTCAAAGGTTCTGACCGTTGTGTTTGAAAAACGGAAGCAGCCCGTATCGGTTGATACACCCGTGAAAAGGCACGATGCGATTTCGGGGGTTATCTCCGCATTCAGCTCTTTGAGAAGCAGAAAAATCATTTCCGCCGCCGAAGCCGATTCAGGCTCAAGCCAGACTTTATCCGCATAAAGCATATTTGAACCGTGGTGGTCAATGCAAAGCTCAATTCTGCCCTGATATCTGCCTTCGTATTCCTTGCCGAGAAGCTTTATATCCGCAACGTCAACCGCAACGGTAAGCTCAGGCTCAAAATCCTCAGCTGAAAGACCCTCAAACATAAACGAAAAATCCTTGGGAATCGGGTCTGCACAATCCACTTTTATTTTTTTGCCCATTGCCGAAAGCGCTCTTGCAAGCGCAGTTGCGCTGCCGAGGGTGTCGCCGTCGGGATGAGCGTGGCATAAAAGCAGAATATTATCCGAATTCTGAAGAATTGCGGCTGTTTCATGCAGGTCAATTCTCATAATTGACTCTCCTTATCTTTTAATTATCCGAAGAAATATCGCCGAGCATTTTTGCAATGCCCATACCTCTTTCAATCGAATCGTCTGCAACGAATTTAAGCTCGGGAGTTTTTCGCAGATGCAGGCGTTTGCCCACTTCTCTGCGAATATAGCCCGTTGCGCTTGTGAGACCCTTGACGGCAAGCTGAGCCGTTTCGATGCCCTCCATTGCGCTCACGTAAACCTTTGCAAACGATGCATCTGAGCTGACCTCAACGTTGACTACAGTGAGCATACCCTGAATTCTCGGGTCTTTAAGCTCACGCATAATTGAGGCAATTTCTCTTTTTATATCTTCGGACACTCTGTCGATTCTGTATCCTGCCATTAATCTCTGTACTCCTCTGTAACGAAGGCTTCAAAAATGTCGCCTTCCTTGATATCGTTGAACTTATTGAGACCGATACCGCAGTCATAACCCGAAGCAACTTCCTTAACGTCATCCTTGAATCTTCTGAGCGAAGCCATTTCGTCTTCCGTGATAACGATACCGTCGCGTACAACTCTGATTTTTGCGTTTCTTACAATCTTACCGCTTGTAACGTGGCAGCCTGCGATGTTGCCGACTGATGAAATCTTAACAACCTGACGAACTTCTGCCTTACCGATATCAACATCTCTGAACTTGGGAGCAAGCATACCCTTGATAGCTGCCTCAACTTCTTCGATGCAGTCATAAATAACTCTGTAGCATCTGATTTCAACGCCGTCGCGCTCTGCAACTTCAGCCGCAACGTTATCGGGTCTTACGTTGAAGCCGACAATGATAGCTGCCGAAGCATTTGCAAGCATAACGTCGCTTTCGCTTACGGCACCAACGCCCGAATGGATAACCTTAACACGGACTTCTTCGTTTGAAAGCTTGACAAGGCTCTGCTTAACTGCTTCTGCCGAACCCTGAACGTCAGCCTTAATGATGATGTTGAGGTCTTTGAGCTGACCTTCCTGAATTGAAGCGAAGAGATTGTCGAGAGTAACCTTCTGGAACTCCTTGAACTGCTCTTCCTTCGCCTTGTTCTTTCTCTGCTCAACGAGCTCTCTTGCAAGGCG
>JAZSBC010000189.1:0-2505 GCA_045602245.1 Acutalibacteraceae bacterium
ATGACTGTAATAGTCGGAGGTCAGGATAAATGAAAAGAAACAAAATAACTTTTGAATGGAACATCATTCTGAGGGATATTTTCAGAAACCTCTGGGTGATTGTCCTGAGCGCGCTCATCGGTCTTTTCGGCTCTTACGTGCTCACCTACGGCTCATACAAACCCGTTTACACTTCGAGCGCAACGCTCTCTGTTACCTCCAGAGGCGGCAGTATGGGTTCTTTTTCAACTCTCACCGCTTCAAACGAAATTGCAAAAGTTTTAACCAACATCCTTTCTGACCCTACAATCAAGGAGCGCGCTGCGGCGCATCTCGGCACAGACGGATTTGACGGCAGCCTTCGCTTCAACGTTATGGATAACACCAATTTTATTGAAGTGCACCTTGATTCTGACAATCCCGTTAAGACATATTATCTGCTCAACGCAGTGCTTGAGGTTCACCCCGAAATATCCAATAAAACAATCAAAAATGCCAACATAAACGTTGTGCGTATGCCCGACATTCCTTCGGGTCCCTCAAATTCGGCTTCAAACGATAATTCCGCTCTTGCTGCCGCAGGCGGCGCCGTTATTGCACTGACGATAATCATAGCCATTTCGGTGTTGCGCAACACAGTAAAAAAAGAATCGGATTTTGATGAAAAAATCGAATCAAAGCTTATCGGCACAATCGTTCACGAAAGCAAAAAAATGACGTTGAACGAAATAAGACAGAAAAAGAAACAAGGTCTGCTTATCCACAGCAACGCTTATATAAGCCTGCGATTCACCGAAAACTTTCACAAAATTGCGGCAAAGCTTGAACACAAAAAGAGAAGAGGCGACGGAAACGTCTATGCCGTAACCAGCGTTGCAGAAAACGAGGGTAAATCAACCTGTGCGGCAAATATAGCCGTTTCGCTGGCGGACAGAGGCAACAGGGTCGCTCTTGTTGACCTCGACTTCAAAAAACCTGCTCTTTACAAGATTTTTGACGAAAAACCTGCCGAAAGCTCATCACTTTCAGACCTGCTCGGTAAAAAGCTTGCTTTTGAAAACTTTGAATTTGTTCAGTTCAAAAAGCTTCCTCTTTCGCTTATGCTGAATGCAACCGCCGACGCTCACGGCAAGAACCACGTTTCAAACGGCAGCGTTGCGGACGTTATTGCCCGACTTAAAGAGGAATTTGATTTTGTTATAATCGACACCGCTCCCCTTTCGCTTGATTCAACGGTTACCGATATCATTCAGAAGGTTGACAAAACAATCCTTGTCATCAGAACGGATACCGTTAACGTTAACGCAATCAACGACCATATTGCAACAATCAGCAAAATCAGCGCAAACCTTGCAGGCTGCATTCTGAATAACGTCTATATGAATCTTCTGCCCTTCAGCTTCACGGGCAACGACGAAAGCGGACGCTACGGCGCTTACAGTTACGGCAAGCATTACCGCTACGGTCATTACGGCAATTACGGTCACTACGGTCATTATGCCAAGCAGTATAGTCAGGCGGAAGCAGATGCCGTTGAAAAGGCGGGACAGGCTGTCGGCAAAAACTGACCTGCCATCTGACCCATAATCCAAAATTAACTGAAAGAATGGTTTGAAATGAATCAGACAACACAAAACAACCATACGAACGAAAGCAAAAAAGAAACGTTCGTTACGGTATATATAAGCGACATACTTAAGGGCTTGAGAAAGTTCTGGTGGGTGTGTGTTGCCGCCGCCGTTCTTGCAGGCGGTTACAAAGGTATCAGCGAAAAACTCAACTACGTTCCGCAATATACCTCAAGCGTTACCCTGACTGTCAACACACAGTATAACTCTTCGTCCGTCAAGGGCATTTCGGTTTATTCGTTCTATTACGACACCACCACCGCATCGGTGCTTTCAACCACATTTCCCTCAATTCTCTCCTGCAATCTTCTGCAGGAAAGAATATGCGAAGATCTCGATATTCCCTACGTTCCCGTGGCTCTCAATGCGAGCAGCAAGGCGGGCTCGAATATGTTCACCATCACCGCAACGGGAAACGATGCACAGATGACCTGCGACGTTCTCAATTCGGCAATAAAGAATTACCCTGCCATTGCGGAATACGTTGTGGGCAACATCAGCTTTGATATCATCAAGCACCCGACCGTTGCAACCTCACCCTCAAACGAGGTCAACTTTGTCATCGAAGGCATCAAGGGCGCAATCGTCGGCGTTTTCTTCGGTCTTATGTTTATTTTCGCTTATATTCTTCAGCGTAAAACCGTTAAGACCAAAAACGATATCAAAAACAAACTCAATCTTGAGTCTCTTGCCGTTGTTCCGCAGGTTTCTTACAAAAAACGTGCAATGTTTGCGGACAAATCGCTGCTTTTCACAAATCCCGATATCAGCAGCGGCTTCCCCGAAGCTTTCAGAGTGCTTCGCAACGTTTTCATTTCCGCGCTGAACGAAAATGAAAAAATCATTATGGCAACAAGCTCCGTACCCGGCGAAGGCAAAACAACCGTTGTAACAAACC
>JAZSBC010000190.1:0-1729 GCA_045602245.1 Acutalibacteraceae bacterium
TTTATGTGATTTAATACTTACGGAGCGGCTATCCTAAAGATTATTAAACCAGATTTTGTTTTCGAAGATGAGCGAGGCAGCCTTGTTCAGCTTGTCGGAGAGGGCTCCAAACAGATAAATGTTGTTACCTCAAAGGCAGGCGTTGAAAGGGGCAGACACTATCACGCGCTCAACCGCGAAGGCTTCTACGTTGTGGAGGGCGCTTTTACCGTTGAGGCAAAGCTCGGCGAAAAAACAGAACGGTATGATTTCAGAAAAGGCGATATGTTTATCATTGAACCGAACGTTATTCACACCTTTGATTACCTTGAAGATTCAACGCTTGTGGCTTTTTATGACAGGGGTGTTGAATTGCCCGACGGAACAAAGGATATTATTGCGGAGGGTGACGGCTGATGGAAGCAATCATTCTTGCGGGCGGATTCGGCACAAGACTCAAGCCTTGCGTTGACGATTTACCAAAACCGCTTGCGCCTGTCGGCGGCAGACCTTTTCTTGCGTATCTTCTGGATTATCTTGCGGCAAACGGCGTATGCAGGGCAATAATTTCAACGGGATATATGGCGGAAAAAATCGAGCAGACCTTCGGTAAAAGCTACGGCGGAATGCGTATTGGTTACTGCAGGGAAGAAAATCCGCTCGGCACGGGCGGAGCAATCAAAAAAGCGCTGGGTATGTGTAAGGGAGATTATGCGGTTGTTATCAACGGCGACACCTTTTATGACGTTGACCTGAGCGAAATGAAAAAAATGCACGCCGAATCGGGCACTGCAATCACAATTGCGGCAAAAATGCTGATGAACGTTGAACGTTCGGGTTTTCTTGAAACCAAAGGCGGTTTGCTCACAGGCTTTTGCGAAAAAGGTGCTTCGGGTGCAGGTCTTATCAACGGCGGCATTTATTTAATCAACAAAAACGCACTTGACGGTATAAGCGAAGAAAAGTTTTCGTTTGAAAAGCAGGTGCTTGAAAAGCTCCTTATGCCTATCGGGGTGTTTGAGAGCGACACATATTTTATCGACATCGGCATTCCCGAGGAGTTTGAAAGAGCCAACGCAGAAAAGGATTTGCTGATTTTCAAAAACAGGGCGGCAAATGACCAACCCTGAATTTCTGAAGCAGGTGTTATTATTTTGAAAAACATTTATTTTGTTCAGGTCGGATTTGCGTTTGACAAATCCGTTTATCTGCCTTATGCAACGGGCACAATTGTTGCCTACTGCAAAAGCAGACCTGAAATTGCAGCTGAATATGATTTCAAGGAGATTATATTCCGCCGTGACGATATAGAAAAAATCGTTGACGGAATGGAATCGCCTTATTTGGCTGCGTTTTCAACCTACGTGTGGAATATGGAATTCAACAAAGCTCTTGCAAAGGCTGTTAAAGAAAGATATCCCGAGTGCATAATTGTTTTCGGCGGTCACAGCGTTTCGGGCAGAATGGAATTCCTTGATAACGAATATATTGATATTCTTTCGCTGGGCGAGGGTGAAGAGGTTACCGCAAACCTGCTCACTGCCTTGAAAGACGGCACAGACCTGAGCGACGTTTGCGGCATTGCTTTCCGCGACGATGACGGCAGCAGAATTCTGACCGCTCCCCATTGCCCCGAATCGGTTGAGGATTACCCCTCACCTTATCTGACGGGCGTGTTTGACTCTATAATAGAGAAAAACCCCGATACGATGTTCGACACCATTATCGAAACAAACAGAGGCTGCCCGTA
>JAZSBC010000191.1:0-4599 GCA_045602245.1 Acutalibacteraceae bacterium
AGAAGCGGAATGAGAATCATCGGAATATAAAAAGCATACCACAGGTATCGGCACAAATCAGAAAATTCAGAAATAAAAAACCATTTCGTTGTTCTCTCTGCAAGCCAGAATGACATAAGCATACCGACGGAAATCAGATAGGTTCGGATTCTTTTATCAAGAATTCTGCGTCGCACGGAAATAACCCAACCGAATGATAATGCAACAAAAATCATGTGAGGGAGAATCGTAAATGCATTTCCTGAAAATGAGTCGATAAGCGGAAAGTTGATACCGTTATAGAGTATGCCTGCCATTGCAAGAACCAATGCGCAAACAAGATAAATCAGAGTCTTTTTCTGTGTCTTGATCATATTCCGCCTCCTCTCATAACCGGATATTTTCAATATAACATAAAAGCATAAAAAAATCTATAATTTGATACTATCATTTTGCAAAATCTTTATGACCGACTGTTGGGTATAAAACAATAAATATCTAAAACCTATTTATCTCCTCGTACAAACTATATTTACATATCAGTTTTTACAATTACTATAAAATTATAACGCTTTAAAGGTTTGGTTTCAACCATTTCAATAAAATATACACAGGATTCTAAATTTATAGCAAAACATTATAGTATAAACATTCACAAAAAAATTTCATTCTTACATACTTTAAACGAGAGATTGACATAAGATTTGACGCTGTGTCTTAGAATGAAAATTAATACATATTACGACTTTTACAGATAAAGAAGTATCTCAAAAATCTAATTGTAATGGGAGAAAAAATATGGTAAGTTCAAAAGTGTTCTATACTGCAGATGATGTTGCGGAACTTTTAACTATATCACGTCCGACTGCATATCGCATTATAAGAAAGCTTAACGATGAATTGGCCGAAAAAGGATTCATCATTATCAGCGGTAGAGTTCCCAAAAAGTATTTTGACGAAAAATTCTACTGTTAGCAGCCCAATTCCACTCTATTCTTTCGAGCGTACTAAAAGCGTACTAAATTTTTTGATACTCAAAATTTTGAGAGAGAGTATGTGATAATATTGATAATAAAAATATCAAAAACAATAGAAAAATCGTATTGATATACCCCCGGGAATGGAGTGGGAATAATTAAATCCGGGATTCTGCACAGAAAGAGTTATTTTCAGATACAAAGAGGCTGTCTCATGTGAGACAGCCTCTTTCGTTTAATCAATTTGTACCGTTACATTATCGTCATCGAGACCGCTGTTATAAAGAAGCGGTTCAATAAATTCCGATAAAGAATATCCGCCGAGAAGCTTTTTTGAATCTACGCGAAAAACTTTCATAATTTTTTCGATTTTCTTAAAGCTGCCCATAGTTATTTTATATTCTACGGTTTCGGGCGAATAATGAGCGTTACCGCGGTAAAGATTTGCTATAAGCTCCAGAATGAGGTTCACAAACTTTTTGTCTTTTACCGTTTCATAATCAGCTCGTTTTAAATTATGATACCTTTTTGAGAATTTTGCTGCCTTTCCGTAGGTCAGACCGTTGAGCTTTCTGCCGAGAAACATCACAATCTTCGGATGTTTCAAAATCAGGTCTTTTGGAAGTGAAATACCGCCCTGTGAGTTCGCAAAAGCTTCAACATCGTGTTCCATATTATACGGAATTTCTTCTAAAATGCCGAGAAATCCTTTTCTCGCATATTCGGTGAACGTCATACCGAGATCGGGCAGATCTATATCTATCGTTCGGATATCTGCAGTCCCCTTGTCAGTATCAACGGTTATCTTTCTCATCTTCGGCGGAAAACCGGCAAGCGACGACGTCTGCACGCTGTAAATTTTATTTCCGTTTTCGCTTACGATTTGCTTCATACACTGAATATGAGAATGACCGCTGAAGAAAAGGCGAACGCCCATATCGGCGAGTTGTTTTATACTTTTTTCACCATTCGGGAAACTGTGTCCTTTACCGACAATTTCATAAGCGGGAGACGGTGCAACCACGGGTCGGTGGGTACTGCAAATAACCGTTGCACCTTTTTCTTTTGCTTTTTCGGTGTGACCTTTTACCCACGCCATAAGTTCATCAGAGAAATACGGAAAATGAAGAGTTTTTTTATCCTCTGCATCGTAGCCCATAGCTATGTGGTAAAGACCGGGTAAAATTTCCGCGATATAGGTTGTGCCGTCATCAAAGGTATCAAAAGCTTTATCTCTGCCGAACGGACGGTACAGCTCTTTTACCTCGTCTTCGGGCATATGTTCCATTGGAATGTTTTCTCCGTTTTCGCCGAAGCCGTGAATAGCGAAATAGGGATAATCGTGATTATCGGTATAAACGAAGGGATTGCCTCCCCTTTCCGTGAATTCCCGCAGAATATCTCTTACTTCTTCATGGCTGTATGATTCGCCGTGATCAGTAAGGTCTCCCGTGATAATGACGGTTTTTGTATCCTCATCTTCGCTGATGATTTCAAGGGCTCTCTTGAAAGCCTCTTCACTTTTTAAAATGCATATCTGTGTGCTTGGCTGAGGGAATGTGTGCCAATCACACTTGAAATTTCTTTTGCTGAAATAATGTACGTCCGTAATATGATAGAAACTGTAAATCATTTATATACCTCGGAATTATTTATTGATGACATTGTATCATAAAAAGAAATCTTAAACAATAGATAATCAGCAACAAATTGTAATTATTAACCAAATCACTTGAAAAAAGGATAAATAAGTGTTAAAATTGCACAAAGAACACTCCTCCCCAAAAATTATAAAAAGGAGAATGTATTATGAAAAGCAAAAAGAAGATTGTTCTTTCGGTTGTTTCCGTAGTGGTTATTCTCGGTATTATTGCAGGTGCGCTTGCAATATATTTCACAAGATACCATAAGGACGAAAACGATACCGAAGAATTCTACAGACAGAACGTTGCTTCAGTCGGCTACGAAAACACAGTTGAAACCGCATACCCTTTCACCGACGTTTACGGTATTATAGACGAACATTTCAGATCCGAATTGCCTGAAGGCAAAACTGAAAAGAAGGTTGCCGTTATCGGTTATGACGGCTGCCGTGCGGATATAGTTGCAGAAAGGCAGGATAACGGAGCAATAAACTATCTGCTTAACGGCGGTGCATCAATCAACCTTACCTACTGCGGCGGCGTAAATTATCCTGCAGAAAACACGCAGGCAACCTCAACCGCTCCCGGTTGGTGTTCAATGCTTACGGGCGAATGGTCTGACGTACACGGTATAACAGGCAACGGAATAACAAAAACCGTTGAACCAAAAATGCTTATGACAACTCTTATTGAGGAAGACGTTATTGACAGCGCCGCTTTCATCACTAAATGGAAGGGTCACTTCACAAACAGCAATTCAACATACTTTGACGAAAAAGCATATTGCGAAGAAAACAACATTGATATAGATTTCAATCTCCGCAACGGCAAGAAAGATATTCATACCGGTGCTATGGAAGAAATTACAAGCGCAGACTGTGCAGACTTTGTTCTTATCATTTATGAAAACACTGACTCTGCAGGTCACAACTTGGGTTTCACTTTCAACAATCCTGCTTATAAAGACGAATTCAGAACCGAAGACGCTTACGGCTATGAAGTTATCAAAGCTATCGAAGCAAGAGAAACGTATGAAACTGAAGATTGGCTTATTATTGTTACCTCAGACCACGGCGGAATCGGCACGGGTCACGGAGGACCGAGTATTCAGGAAAGAATGAACTTTGTTGTTATGAATAAAGAATGGAACTAAAGGTTATTCTCAATAACTATTGATAACGATAAAGGCAACATCAGAGTGATAACCTATACTTAACGTTAAGAGCTGACTGAATTTTTAATATCAGTCAGCTCATTCTCTTTTTATTTTATTCTTGCTGTTATCATATTGGTGAACTCTATGTCATCAATTTTCGAATACTCAATGCTTTCAGCCGCATTTTCGGCAAGCTTAACCGACAATATATTATCGGACTCCATCGGATTGAATGCTTTGCCGCTGTATTTAATCTCAACACACACGCTGTCGTCTTCCTGCGAATATTCTGCCGTAACGTTCAGTGAAAAACTATCTGAAAATTCCGGAATGATAATCTGAACACAAAGTTCTTCAAAAACAGACTGCATACGGTAAATCGACTTTTGTGAAATGCCGCTTCTTCTGCCGAATTCTTCAAGGCTTGTGTTAAATCCGATAAAATCGAAGTCTTTTGAACTGATGTTGCTCTCAAATACTTTTATGCGTTTGATAAAGCGGGCTGTTTTTTCTTTTTGAGGATTATCAAATATCTGTTCAGGCGTTCCGTCTTCATAGATACCGCCTTCATCCATATAAAAAACTCTGTTTGCAACTTCACGGGCAAAACGCATTTCATGAGTAACAATCATCATTGTAAGACCTTTTCTCGCAAGGTCTTTTATAACCGCCTGAACTTCGCCTACCATCGTCGGGTCAAGGGCGGAAGTAGGCTCATCAAACAGAATAATTTCGGGTTCCATTGCAAGAGTTCGTGCTATTGCAACTCTCTGTTTCTGACCGCCCGAAAGTTCATCGGGATAATTAAAAGCTTTATCTGCAAGACCGACGGTGCGCAGAAGCT
>JAZSBC010000192.1:0-7918 GCA_045602245.1 Acutalibacteraceae bacterium
TGCTTTGCAAATGCCATAGAGGCGTGAGCCATGCCCTGCTCATTGTGACCCTGATAAAATTTAAGATTGTGTCCGCCTTGTTCAAGTGCCTGACCGATACCTACAACGCAGCCGTGACCGAATATTCCGAAAATACCGTCAACAAATTTTGTTTCAACTCCGTCAAAGCTGACGTACTGATTGTCAAGGAATTTGACAAGAGCCTGTGACATAGTAAGTTTCATATCATTTTCTCCTTATATCTTATTTCATCGGCGGCCACATATCCGCTTCTTTTTCGCTGTCTGTCACCCACAAATGCTCTTCAATAAACGTGGGTGTGATATACGGATTGCCGTCAAGGTGTCTGATAACCCAGAGATACCAGAGAGCGTAACCGGGAGCGGTGGTCTGGGGATGAGTTTCTTCCTCGGTGATGAAAACAGTTGAATTCTGATGAGTCTTGACAACATCTTCGCCAAGCTCCGCAAAACCGTAGCCGTTTTCGGGAAGAAATTTATAGAAGTAGATTTCAGGCTGGGGATGGTAGTGGGGAGGGTAGCTCGACCATTTTCCGGGGAAACCGATAACTTCGCCCACAACAAGGTTTGAATAAGGTGCGTTTGAATAGTCGAATACCGTGCGTACAATTCTTGTTGAAGCCTCACGCATTGTGCCTGCGCCTCTGTTTTCGTTTCTGCATTCTTCGGGGGTGTAGAGTTTTGAGGGGAAAGTACGCTCGTTATCCGTTCTCTGAATAACGATTTCAACGTCGCTTGCAGCCTTGAACGTTACCTTAACGTCATTTGCAACGTGAAGCACCCAGGGGCAGTAATCAAAGCAATTCGGGCGGTTTACGCTTACGATGTTGTCTTCCCATTCAAAGGTCATTTCGCCGCTGATAAGCAGATAAGCTCTTTCAAGATGCTGTTCTTCACTGAACACGTCGCCTGCTTTGAGCTTTAAAATACCGAAATCCATTAAACTGTTATGGATTTTATCGTCAATAGTTGTTATTTCGTGATAGCCGTAATCATAGACCTGCGGACCTCTTATATGTTTCATAATTTGTCCTTCCCGAGGCAAAATAACCTCATATTAATAATTTTGAATACTAATAAGTACATTATATACCATATATAGTAAGTTTTCAAGCAGTTTGGCACAAAAAATGAATAAACAAAAAGTTGAAAATTTTTCGTAAAAAGTCTTGACAAGAGGGAACAAATGATATATTATATTTAAGCTGTCAAAAACAGTTCAGGTTAATATGATCCATTAGCTCAGTAGGTAGAGCACTTGACTTTTAATCAAGGTGTCCGGAGTTCGAATCTCCGATGGATCACCAGAAAAGCGGTACGCATCGGCGTGCCGCTTTTATTATGTATATATTTTTAATGTATGGTTAGACAATTTTTATATAATGTATATTGTTAAAATCCGTGTCGAGTGTTAAAATTAAGCGGAAAATAGTGTAGTATGCAGAAAAGAGAAATTTTTAAGGAGTCGGTATGAAAGAGCTTATTGTTCCGTCTGTTTCCGAGCTGCTTGATGCAGGTGCGGAGAAATTCGGAGAATCAACTTTTATAAAATATAAGAATAAAGATGACGTTGTCGAAAAAAGCTTTGTTCAGGTGCGCAGCGACAGTAAGTGCGTTTGCCGTATGCTAAGAAATTTGCTGAAAAACAAAACCAACGTTGCGGTTATCGGTAAAACGTCTTATGAGTATCTTGTTTTTTGCACAGGCGTACTCATCAGCGGCAACGTTTTTGTTCCGTTTTCGCCCGATATTTCAGTCAATGAGGCGGCGGAACTTTTTGAGCGTGCCGACATTGAAGTTCTTTTATATGAAAACGATTTTTCCGAGAATGCCGAAGAGTTGAAGGAAATCTGTCCTTCTCTTAAACTTGTTTGCTGCTTTGATTCGGCTTTTGAAATATATAATAATTACTCCGATAATTCCGAATTTGCATCTCTTTCTGATTTTAAAGTTGATAAAGACGAATGCTCAATTATAATCTACACGTCAGGCACAACGGGCGTAAAAAAAGGCGTTATGCTTTCCACAAACGCTTTGGTTGGCAACATAATGTATAACGAATACTGCAAGGATATTTTTAACGAGAAAGACGTTGCGCTGTCTGTGCTTCCTATGTACCATACCTTCTGTTTTTCGGGAGATTACCTAAAAAACCTTAAAGACGGGCTTGAAGTTTGTCTTAACGGCGAACTGAAAGATCTGGCAGATAATCTTAAACTATATCAACCGAAGGTTATCAGGGTAGTTCCGATGATTGCCCAGTCTTTGCTTCAGAAAATTAAAATGATAAGAAGACGAAACTCTTCAATCACGCCAAGAGAAGCTGCTGAAGAGGTTTTCGGTAAAAATATAAGATGGCTTATTTCGGGCGGAGCATATCTTAACCCCGAGCTTGCGGATGAATATGATGAATACGGAATTTATCTGCGTCAGGGCTACGGTATGACTGAAGCGGGATGCAGAATATCCGTTCCCGATGAAAATGCAGCACGTGATTCCGTCGGCAGAGTTATTGATATTTGCGACGTAAGAATTCATAACGGAGAAATTCAGGTTAAAACGCCTACCGTGATGACGGGTTACTATAAAATGCCTGAGGAAACGGCGGAAATGTTCACCAATGACGGTTGGCTTAAAACGGGTGACATCGGATACGTTACCGATGACGGTCAGCTTTTCATAACAGGCCGCGTTAAAAATCTCATTATTCTTTCAAACGGAGAAAACGTTTCTCCCGAAGCGATTGAAAAGAAATTTGCATCCGTGAAACTCGTTGAAGAGGTTCTTGTTTATGGCGAAAATAACAGAATAATTGCTGAAATATACCCCGATTTTGATTATGCCAAGGCAAATGATATCAGTGATATTGAGGCTGCACTTGAATCTTTGGTAGATTCGATGAATGAATCTGCAAAGGCATCTCATATTATATCCGAAGTCAGGGTGCGTAACACTCCGTTTGAAAAAACGGGTCCGGGAAAAATCAAAAGAAATGACACCAAAATTTGAACAAAGGACAGATGTCTATGAAAAAGAACGTCGGTAAATCATATGATCTTATTCCGCCTCAGGAAATGATACAGTTTATGCTTAAATACAGCTTTTTTCATAAACAGGTTACCCAGATTCCCGAGTCGATAATTGTTTCAAAAGAGATTGATTTTGATGTTATGAAAAAGGCGTTCAATATTGAAATTGAAAGAAACGATTGCCTGCGTTTAAGATTTTTTAAAGAAAAAGGAAAGATAAAGCAGCATTTTCTTGATGAATATAAGCTTGAATCAATTCCCGTGATTGACTTTAAATCCGAGCAGGAACGAATTGATTTCTTTACTGCCGATGCAAGAAAACCCATAAAAATGCTTAAGGACGAAACGTTCAGAGTTAAGTTTTTCCGTACTCACGATAAACGATGCGGCGTGTATATCAACGTTCATCATCTTGTTATGGATAATGCTGCCGTGTTTACTTTCTTTGCGGATTTGTTTGCGGTTTATGACAGTCTGACTATCGGAACAGCTGTTCCCAAACCGTTGGGTAAATATGAAGATATAATTCAAAAAGAACTTGCGTATGTTTCGAATCCCGAAAATCTCAAAAAAGAAGAAAAGGCATACAGAGAGTATTTTGAAAAAGACGGAGAACCTCTCTATCTTGGTGTTGAGGGTCCGAAATTCCTTGAAGCTGAGCGCCAAAAAAAGAAAAATCCCGATATAAAAGCTCCTTCTCTTTTTGATCCGATTCACGATAAGGCTGAACTGACGAAATATAATATTCCATATGAGGACAGCTGTAAGATTTTTGATTTTATGAAAGAAAACGGAGTCGGCGGCGAATGCCTTGTTCAGCTTGCAATGAGACTTCACGTTTCAAAAATCAACAACAGACATAACGATACGTATTTCATCGTTCTTTGTCCGAGAAGGCGAACGGTATCCGAAAAGCGTGCAGGCGGAACTCTTGCCGCACCGATTCCGTGGAGAGTTGTTCTTCCTGAAGAAACAACGTTCAGAGAAGCGCTCGAAAAAATGTCCGAAGTTCAGTTTTGGGCATTCAAACATATGGATTATCCCTATCTTGAATACCGCGCGTTGCAGCAGAAGATGTATAATTATTCCGCTGCCGCGGCTGCATCAACAATGATGTTTTCCTGGTTCCCTCTTGAGGCGGGTTCAATGAATAACTGGGAGTATGAGTTTGAGGGCTATTCTCTCGGCAGATATATTATGGTGCTTTATACTTTTGCAATGAAAGATACTCATACGGGATGTCTCAAGCTTTCTTGTATGCACCGCACAAAGTTTGTCAGCGTTGAAGATATCGAAGCTCTTCAGCTCGGCACAGCCAAAGCTCTTATGCTCGGCATTGAGAATCCGGAAATGACTCTCGGCGAAATTATTGATAAAATGTAATGTGAGGTTGTTTGCGATGCTTGAAAAAATAAAAGATATAATTTGCAATATTGTTGACGTTGAACCTGAGGAAATAACCGAAGATTCAAAGCTTCTGAGCGATCTGAGCTTCAGTTCGTTCGACCTTGTTATGCTCTCATCCGAAATTGAAAATGAGTTCGGAGTTGCTCTTTCTGCAAAGAACTTTGCTTCAGTGAAAACAGTCGGCGGAATCATTGAGTTTATAGAAAACAATCAGAATAAATAATTCACGAATCATAAGACTTTCTTTGTTTTTGTTTACTGAAACACAAATGATAAGGGGCTGGTTTTTTTGAAGAAAATCAAGATAGGAATTTTCGGCGCAGGCAGGGGAATTGATATTGCAGAGAATCTCTTGCTTCTTGACTGTGAAATTGTTGCTATATGTGATTTTAATAAAAAAAGAGCATCCGAGGGTCTAAAAAAACTCGGTAAAGACGTTCCCGTTTATGAAGATTTTGATGAGTTCATAAAATTACCTATGGATGCCGTTGTTCTTGCAAACTTTTTTCATGAACATACTCCTTATGCAATAAAATGCTTTGAAAAAGGAATACACGTTTTCTCCGAGTGTATCAGCAACGGCACTATGGCAGAGGGCGTGGAGCTTATTCGCGCGTTTGAAAAAAGCAATTCGATTTATATGCTTGCTGAAAACTATCCTCAGATGATTTTTAACCGTGAAATGAAACGGGTCTGCGATGAGGGTTCACTTGGTAAGATTCTCTATGCGGAAGGGGAGTATAACCATCCTTATAAGCCGGATGACTATGAGTTTAGCAAAGGCTATGTATATGATATAAATCATTGGAGAAACTTTTTGCCCCGTTCATATTATATTACTCATTCTCTGGCTCCGCTTATGTGGTCAACGGGTGCAACGCCCAAAAGGGTAAGTGCCGTTCCTGTTTATTCACCCATTAAAGAGGAAATCACCGCAAGGCGTGTAGGCGACCGAGCCGCAATAATCACAACTGTGAATGATGATGAATCTGTGTTCAGATTTACGGGCTGTGCCGCTTTCGGCGCACACCATAACGCATATCGTATCTGCGGTGAAAACGGTCAGATTGAAAACCTCAGGGGAATGGGCAGCAAAATTATGCTTCGCTATAATGAATGGTCAGTTCCCGATGGTATGGAAGAAACCAATCTCTATGAACCTGAGTGGAACGACGGCGATGAAGATTTTATCAACAATGCAGGTCACGGCGGCGGTGATTATATAATCGCAAGAATGTTTCTTGACTGCATAAAAGAAAACAGACAGCCCGAACACCCCTATGATATTTATTCGGCTGTAACAATGGCGTCAACGGCGATTCTTGCTCACCGTTCAATACTCAACGGCGGAATTCCTTATGAAGTTCCCGATTTCAGGCTTGAAGAATACCGCAAAGAATATGAAAACGACAGACAGACTCCGTTCTGCTCAACAGACGGAAGAAAGCCGAATATTCCTTGTTGTTCAAATCCCGATTATTCACCGACCGATGAGCAGATAAGAAAAATAGCGGAAATTTTAAGTGAATAATAAAAAGCACTCTGCGGTGCAGGGTGCTTTCTTGTTTATTTGAGCTTTTCGATTTGTTTGGTAAAGTATTCAACGTAATTATCAAATCCTTCGATTTTTTCTTCGCCATTCATTGCTTTTATCAGACTTAAAGCTCTTTCGGTTTCTTCAAGTGCTTTTGCTTTATTACCCTCATCTCTGTAATATTCCGCAAGTTTCCACATCATCTGTAAAAGTGTTTCAAACGAAATCCATTTTTGCTTTTCGGCGGCTTTGTATTTTTTCTCTCCTGTTAGAATAAATGCAGATTCCGAAAGCTTTGTAAAATACATTTCAGGTATTTGTTCAAGTGTTGAAGCGGCACTTTCCATATCACCTTTTGCTTTGTAAGCATATGCGATAAAACGAAGAGCATCATATCTGATTTCATCTGATTCAGTTTTATCAACTAAACGTGATGCGATTTTTAATGTTTCATCCCAGTATTTTCCGAGGTTTTCATTGTAATTCATAACATAAAGCAGATTACACAGAAGAATATCGTTATCAGGATATTTCTTAAGACCTTCCTGAAGTATTTCCCAACCTTTATTGGGATTTGTTTCTCTGTATTGCTGTGACCTGCGGGCATAATCCATGATTTCTCGGTCTTTTTCAAATGAATCATACGAAAGAATTTCATCGGTAGATACACCGAAATAATTTGCAAGAACGGGTATTAAGGTTATATCGGGGAGTGCAACGTTGTTTTCCCATTTGCTCACAGCCTGAAATGATACGCCGATTTTTTCCGCAAGCTGTTCCTGGGTCACCTGTCTCTTTTTACGAAGTGATTTGATTTTATTTCCTATTTTTAATTCCATATCGTTTCTCCTTTTTTGATTTGGAACGTTCTGTTTATTTAAAGTATATCGATTATCGTATTTTTAATCAATAACTGTTAAAACGAGATTTTTCAACCAGCGGTTTATAAAAACAAAAAGGCGGCTTTTAAGCCGCCCAACATTTAAATTCTATCATATATTATATGTGAAAGTCAATATAAATATTCAAAATTATATGCACTATAACCAAAATTCTCTGTAATGAATAAATAAAAAGCGGCAACTTTGTACAAAATTCCATCTTGAAAACGGGCAAAATGTATGCTATATTATAGTCAAGGAAAGGGTGATACCGATGTACAGGTAAAAACCTGAAGGCAAAACAAAAAGTCTTCACCGAAAAAATCTTAATTTAACAAAAAACATTTTCTTCCAAAAACAAAAATATTGCTTATGCATAAAAGATTAAATTAAGATTTGACTATACTGCAGAAAGAGAGGTTATCCAAAGATGTTAGATATCAAGAATGAACAGAAATAACCCTTGGCTGAATGTGTAAAGAAACATCAGTCAAGGGTTATTTCATTTTATGGGATAAATTATTTTATGCAAAAAACACTTGATTTTTAAATTGATATGTAATATAATCTTTCAAGCGACGGGGTATAGCGCAGATGGTAGCGCGCTTGGTTCGGGACCAAGAGGGCGTGGGTTCCAATCCCGCTACTCCGACCATAATAAAAGGCTGAAGCTGTTGATATATAGCTTCAGCCTTTAGATTTATTAAAATTCCTTATCAATAACCATCTGTTTATAGTCAAGATATTCAAATCCGAGCTTTTCATACAAACGCTTGGCGCCGTCGTTTTCGTCACCGACTTCAAGGCGGATTCTCTTGATTTTTCCTTTCAGCTCGTCGGCAAGAAACGTAAAGAATTTGCTTCCTATGCCGTGACCTCTGTAATCATCATCGACAAACAATTCTTCAATCCATGCTGCCATTCCGCCGACTTCTGTTTCAAATTTCATTGATACAATCGCATATCCTGCTGCGGTGCCGTCAGCTTCAAACATTATACCTTTAACATATTCGGGATTTTCAAGAGAAGCATCGAAGCATGAGAGCA
>JAZSBC010000193.1:0-5079 GCA_045602245.1 Acutalibacteraceae bacterium
TACGATCCGACTTCACGAAAAGCAGCTCAGAAGCGGCTTTGAAATCAAAGGCGAAGACGGCACCGTATCGGGTCAGAAAATAACACCCATTGAAAAAGTTGGTATTTACGTGCCCGGCGGCACCGCAAGCTATCCTTCAACAGTGCTTATGAACGCTATCCCTGCAAAAATCGCAGGGGTTAAAGAGATAATTATGGTTACTCCTCCCGATAAGCAGGGCAACATTCCCTCGGCTATCCTCTGTGCCGCAAAGGTTGCGGGCGTTGATACCATTATCAAAACCGGCGGTGCTCAGGCTGTTGCAGCCCTTGCATACGGTACCGAAAGCGTACCCAAGGCAGATAAGGTTGTAGGCCCCGGTAATGTTTTTGTTGCAACCGCAAAAAGAATGCTCTACGGACTTGTTGATATTGATATGATTGCAGGACCGAGCGAAATTCTTGTTCTTGCAGACGGCACATGCAATCCGAAATTTGTTGCAGCCGACCTTCTTTCACAGGCAGAGCACGATAAGCTTGCAAGCGCTGTTCTTGTTACAGACAGCGAAGAACTTGCATATGCAGTCAGAGATGAAATCGAAGCACAGCTCAAAACCCTTCCGAGAGAAGAAATCGCAAGAGCATCAATCGATACAAACGGCAAAATAATTATCGCAAAAGACCTTGAACAGGGCATCGAAATTGCCAACGAAATTGCTCCCGAGCATCTTGAGGTCTGCGTTGATGAGCCTTTCAAGTATCTTGATAAAATCAAAAACGCAGGTTCAATTTTCCTGGGAAAAAATACTCCCGAAGCACTCGGCGATTATCTTGCAGGCACAAACCATACTCTGCCTACCTCGGGCACGGCAAGATTCTCTTCTCCCCTGTCCGTTGACGATTACGTGAAGAAATCGCAGTATATTTACTACACCGAAGAAGCTCTCGGCGAGGTTAAAGATAACATTGTTCTTTTTGCAAACCGTGAAGGCTTGCAGGCTCACGGCAGAAGCGCCGCAATAAGATTTGAGAAATGAGGAAATGCCATGAGCAGGTTTCTTGCTGATGATTATATAAAACTTGTTCCCTATACCCCCGGCGAACAGGTTAACGTAAAAGTTATTAAACTAAACACAAACGAATCACCATTCCCGCCCTCACCGAAGGTAAAAGAGGTGCTTTCAGAAGAAGTTGTCGACAATCTCAACCGCTATTCCGACCCGGAATTAAAAGAGTTCACAACGGCAATTGCAAAACAGTTTGACGTTACACCCGATATGGTATTCTGCGGCAACGGCTCTGATGACGTGCTTGCTTTTGCAATTATGGGTTTCTGCGGTAAAGGCGGCAAGCTCTGCTGTCCCGAGATATCATACGGTTTCTATCCCGTATATGCCGATATCTTCGGCGTTGAACTTGAACAGATACCGCTTAAAGACGATTTTTCAATTGATATCAATGACTATATCAACAAAGGCAAAAACATTGTTATTGCCAACCCCAATGCTCCCACGGGTCTTGCACTTTCATACGCTGACGTTGAAAAAATCGTTTCATCAAACCCCGATAATCTTGTTATTATGGACGAGGCTTATATGGCATTCTGCGGTGACAGCTGTATGGAACTTGTTAAAAAGTATCCCAATCTGCTCGTAACCAGAACTTTCTCAAAAAGCCATTCACTTGCCGGCTTAAGAGTCGGCTTCGGCATTGCGCAAAAAGAGATTATTGAAGATCTGAACAAGCTCAAATTCTCATTTAATCCCTATAACCTCAACACGCTTTCAATCAAAGCTGCCGCCGCAGCAATAGCGGATAATGAATATTATGACGATAAAATAGCAAAGATTGTTGAAACAAGAAACAAAACCCAAAAGAAGCTTGAAGAGCTTGGTTTTAAATGCACAGATTCTAAATCCAATTTTATTTTTGCCGCAACAGCCAAAATGCCTGCCGCAAAAATTTACGAAGAATTAAGAAAAAGAAACATACTTATCAGATATTTCAACAAAGCAAAAATCGACAACTATCTGCGCATAACCGTCGGCAGCGACGAAGATATGCAGACGCTTGTTGATTCAATCAAAGAAATTCTGGGGGCTCAGATATGAGAGAAGCTTCAATCAAAAGAAAAACTAACGAAACAGATATTGATTTATGGCTTTGCCTTGACGGCACGGGCAAAAGTGAAATTGACACCGGCTGCGGTTTTCTTGACCATATGCTTGAGCTTTTTGCACGCCACGGCAGGATGGATTTAAAGGTCAAATGCGTTGGCGACACTCACGTTGACTATCACCACACCGTTGAAGACGTGGGCATTGTGCTCGGTCAGGCTTTCGCAAAAGCGGTTGGTGAAAAGAGAGGCATTTCACGCTACGGCAGTATTGTTTTGCCTATGGATGAAACCCTTATTCTCTCAAGCGTTGATATCAGCGGCAGAGCATATCTCAATTATGACGTGAATATCCCCACTCCTGCAGTTGGCGGTATGGATACGGAGCTTATTGAAGAGTTCTTCATTTCATTTGTTCGCAACAGCGACGTAACACTCCACATCAAGCAGTTTTACGGCAAAAACAGCCACCACATTATTGAGGGTATTTTCAAATCAGTCGGCAGAGCTCTTTGCAAAGCCGTTTTTGAAGACCTCACCCTCGGCGGTGAAATCCCCTCAACGAAAGGACTTCTCTGATGATTGCTATTATTGATTACGGCTGCGGAAATCTTTTTTCGCTCTCTTCATCGCTTGAGAGCCTCGGTATTGAGTGCAAAATCACAAGCGACAAGGCTGAAATTGAAACCGCAGATAAAATAATTCTTCCCGGCGTTGGTGCATTTGCAGACGCCGCAAAAAAGCTTAAGGACAGCGGCCTTGGTAAACTTGTTTGCGACCTTGCCGCAACAGGTAAACCGATTTTAGGCATCTGTCTCGGTATGCAGATGCTTTTTGAGAAAAGTTTTGAATACGGTGCACATATAGGTCTTGGTCTGATAAAAGGCTACGTCGGCCCGCTTGAGGGTCAGATTCCCGAAGATCTCAAAATACCACACATGGGTTGGAACAAGCTCAACCTTGCAAAGTCTGACCCGATTTTCAAATATATCGAAGCCGGCGACTATATGTATTTTGTACACTCATTCTATGCCAGAAACTGCGTTGAAAACACCCTTGCTTTTGCCGAATATGGCGTTGCCGTACCTGCAATTGTAAAGAGCGGAAACGTTTACGGTATGCAGTTCCACCCCGAAAAGAGCGGAGCAAAGGGTCTTGCACTTTTAAAGGCATTTTCTGAAATATAATTACAGGTGATTGATATGCAAATTTTTCCTGCAACCGATATTATCGGCGGCAAGGTTGTTCGCCTGACCAAAGGCGACTATAACGAAGTTAAAATTTATGCTGATTCCCCTGCTGAAATGGCCCGTGTATTTATGAAAGCAGGTGCAACCAACCTGCATATGGTTGACCTTGACGGTGCAAAACACGGCTCACCCGTTAACTTTGATGCAATCCGTGAGGCGGCGCAAATCAAAGGTCTTTTCATTGAAGTCGGCGGCGGAATCCGTGATATGAAACGCATTGAGGACTACCTCGGTCTTGGCGTAAAACGTGTAATCCTCGGCACTGCGGCTGTGAAAAACTATCCTTTTGTTGAAGAAGCGGTCAAAGAATTCGGCGATGCCGTTGCAGTTGGCGTTGATGCCAAAAACGGTCTTGTTGCTGTTAACGGTTGGCAAGAAACAACCACTGTCAATTCAGTTGAATTCTGCAAAAAGCTGCGTGATTCAGGCGTTAAAACGGTCATTTATACCGACATTTCAAAAGACGGTATGCTTAGCGGCACAAACATTGAAATTTATAAAGAACTTTCAAAAATTGAAGGTCTTGATATCGTTGCATCGGGTGGCATAACTTTTATTGATGAGATAAAAACACTGGCAAATATGGACATCTACGGCGCAATTCTCGGCAAAGCAATCTATGAGGGCAAACTTGACCTCAAAGAAGCCCTTGCCGCCGACCCCGACCTCTCCGTGGGCGAAGCCCTGCGCGCCGTGCTCAAGGCTGTGGGCAAAGGAAAGATGTAAATGGCAGAATTCGTTCCTAAAAGCCTGGTTCCCGACTGCGGGGAAGAGACCATACGCCCCCAGCGCCTCGAAGATTTCATCGGGCAGGAAGAGCTTCGCGCCAATATGCGCGTCTATCTGAACGCCGCCAAGGAGCGCGGGCAGGCCATGGACCATGTGCTGTTCTACGGCAATCCCGGCCTCGGCAAGACCACGCTGGCCCGCATCATGGCGGCCGGACTCGGCGTGAACCTTGTGACCACCTCCGGCCCGGTGCTGGAGCGCAGCGGCGACCTTGCGGCCATCCTCACCAACCTTTCCCGGCACGACATCCTCTTCGTGGACGAGATACACCGTATGCCCATCAGCGTGGAAGAAGTGCTGTATCCGGCTATGGAGGACTTCACGCTCGACCTCATCATCGGGCAGGGCCCGGCGGCCCGCACCGTGAAGCTGGACATCGAGCCCTTCACGCTCGTGGGCGCGACTACCCGCCTCGGCCTGCTGTCCTCGCCCCTGCGCGACCGTTTCGGCATTGTGAACCGTCTGGAATTCTACACGCCTGAAGAGCTGGCCCGCGTGGTGAAGCGTTCGGCCCGTATCCTCGGCGTGGACGTGACGGACGAGGGCGCGCTGGAGATAGGCCGCCGTTCGCGCGGCACGCCCCGCATCGCCAACCGCCTCCTGCGCCGCGTGCGCGACTTCGCCGCCGTGTACGGCAAGGGCGTGGTGGATGGCGAACAGGCCCGCGCCGCCCTTTCGCGCCTCGATGTGGACGAGGCCGGCCTCGACGAGATGGACCGCAAGATACTCACTGTGCTCATCGACCATTTCAACGGCGGCCCCGTAGGCGTGAAGACCCTCGCCGTGGCCTGCTCCGAAGAGATACGCACCATCGAAGATATCTACGAGCCCTACCTCATCCAGTGCGGCTTCCTCAACCGTACCCCTCGCGGCCGCGTGGCCACCCCCAAGGCCTACAAGCACCTCCAGCGGCTGTACGGCGGAAGCGGGCAGGGGAGTCTGCTGT
>JAZSBC010000194.1:0-7126 GCA_045602245.1 Acutalibacteraceae bacterium
CCCTGAATGAGAGCCGCCGAGCCTTCATCCTTGCCGCCGAAAAGATAAAATCTGTTTTTAACTCCGCCGTAGGAGATTTCAATGAGATTTTTTGAATGTTTTTCGTTACATTCAAAACCGAGTTCGCGAAGCACGGGCAGAATAACCGTAACAACGTTGCGGCGGAGAGAGGCGATTGTTTTTCCGCAAAGCGCAAACGAACAATCGGAAAACCCCGAAAACGCCCACGACACGAACGAAACGGACATACAGAGCGTTTTACCCGACCTTACGGCACCGTCGCAGATAATCGCATCGTATTTTGAAAACGGACTTTCGGGCATCCACCAGCACAGAGCCTTCATCTGCTTTGAAGAAAACGGAGTGAAAGATGCTTTCTTGCTTTTGGTCAAGAGTCATCCTCCTGCGAGAGCAGTTTCGCTCCCTCGGCAAGAGCCTGAACAAAACTGCTCTGGGAATTTTCTTCGCCCGAGCCGAACTTTTCAAGGCGTTCAAGCGCTTTGAGTCTGTCAAAAAACTTGATTTCAAGCCCGCCGCCTTTGGGTCTTTTGATATCGGATACGTTGAAAAGGTCAAGCTTTTCAATCTCTTCCGGCGAGAGCGTATCTTCGCACATCATAAGCCTGAGCGCATCCGTAACCGAGCCGAAAGCAAGCCGTCTGAGTCCTTTTTCAACGAGAGCCGCCGTTGCTTTCTTCTCCTTTTCAAGCCTTGCGATTTCCGCCTTGATTTCATCCTTCGCAAGCAGCCTTGCCGCACTTCTTCGGGGTGCGATAACAAAACCTGCCCTTGCGGCGCAGCCCCTTGCATCGCCGTCATCCGCATAATAAGAGCAGAAAAGGCGTTCTTTTTCGGTCAAACCGACCATCTCCTTTCCGAGAGTGTTCCGAAAACATCTCTCAACCTAAAGGCAAACAGCGTGTTTTTTTTACCTGATCAGGTCAAAAGTTTTTGGATTTTCAGTTCAAATGACCGTTCAATTTCTTCCGTTTTCGCCCGATTTTACCCATATATCGCCGATTTTCTCCGTTTTTGCCCAATAATTTTATTTTTTGAGATTTCTTGAAATTTTACTTGACTTTATGCGTTTTGAGGTGTACGATTAATAGGTAAAATATTTTTTTGAAAAAGAGTGGTGAAAATCCTTGGGCAGTTCCGATATCCCTAATCCCCGAAGTAGATTCATAACCGAATATATTGCCGTTATTGCGGAATTGCCGAGTGATTTATAATTAAATCGCTGTATTGAGTGCATCTCCGTTGCGGTAATCCGTGAGAGGAGATGTTTTTTTTATGGAAAATTTCGAGATGTACCTCGAAAAAATCGCCGAGCTTTGCGCAAACGGCGAAATTTCGGCTTTGCGTGAACTTCTCTGCGAAATAAACGTTGTTGACGTTGCTTACCTTATCGAAGCACTTGAACCCAAAGACAGGCTCCGTGCCTTCCGCGTGCTTCCCAAAGATATTTCGGCTGAGGCGTTTGCATATCTTGAAAGCGATACTCAGGCAGAACTTGTGCGCTCAATAACCGACTCCGAGCTTGAACGCCTGCTTGACGAAATGTTTCTTGACGACACGGTTGACTTCCTTGAAGAAGTGCCTGCAAGCGTTGTGACAAGAGTTCTTGCTCACTCAGACCCCGAAACAAGAAAACTCATTAATAAATTCCTTAATTATCCCGATGACTGCGCGGGAAGCCTTATGACCATCGAAATGGTTCATCTGCGCACAAGCCTCACCGCATCGGAAGCAATCGAAAAAATAAGGAAAACGGGCGTAGACAAAGAAACCGTTTACACCTGCTACTGCATTGATAAAGAGCATCATCTTCTGGGCAGCATTCCCCTGCTTTCGCTTCTTCTCTGCGATAAGGACACCCTTGTGGGCGACATTATGGAAGAAGATGCACAGCTTATTTCAGTTAACACTCACGATGACCGTGAGTACGTTGCCGATATCGTTAAAAAGTACGACCTTCTGAGCGTTCCCGTTGTTGACAGAGAAAACAGACTTGTCGGCATCATCACGGTTGACGATATCGTTGACGTTATTGAAGAAGAAACAACCGAGGACTTCGAAAAGATGGCTTTGCTTGCGCCGTCAGATGACGAATACCTCAAAACGGGGGTTTTCAAGCTTTCAAAAAACAGAATCCTCTGGCTTCTCATTCTTATGATTTCAGGTACGTTCACAGGCAAAATCATTGAGGGCTATGAAGAGCTTCTCGCAGGCTTCATCGCTCTCACCGCATCAATGCCGATGCTTATGGGTACGGGCGGTAACGCAGGCAGCCAGGTTTCAACCCTTATCATCCGCGGTCTTGCGGTTGGTGAAATCGAAATAAAGGATTATTTCAGAATCATTTTCAAAGAGCTTCGTGTTGCCGCAATCTGCGGCGCCGTGCTTGCGGTTGCGAATATTTTGAGAATGTATCTTTTCTGCGACGGAACGTTTGCCGAAATTCTCGTTGTATCGCTCGCAATGTTCTGTGCAATCATCGTTGCAAAACTCATCGGCTGTTCGCTCCCGATATTTGCAAAAATCGTGAAGCTTGACCCTGCGCTTATGGCAGGCCCGATGATAGCAACTCTGGTTGACATCGTTACTCTTGTTATTTATTTCGGACTCGCAAAAGCATTTCTTATATAAGCAAAGCCCCGTCGGCACAAAACCGACGAGGCTTTTTCATTGACTGCACAGAATAAAAATGATATTATTAATCCATAGTAAAATATCCTTTACAAGCCCGATGTAAACCCGACTTTACACCGTTTTTTGCGTATTTTTCATAAATGTCCGCCAAAGTTGGTAGAAAAAACCGCCTTTCGGGGCTACAATTTGGTAGACAATCATACTGGAGGACAAAAATGAACATTTCCGAAAAAATATTAAAACTCCGAAAAGAGAAAGGTTTATCCCAGGAAGCCTTTGCGGAAAAATTAGGAGTATCGCGTCAGTCAGTTTCAAAATGGGAGTCAAGCGGCGCTCTTCCCGATATAGATAAAATCATTGCTATGAGTGAGCTTTTCGGCGTTTCAACAGACTATCTTTTAAAAGATGAAATGACAGAATCCGCTGTTACGGAAGAAGCTTTTGAGGAAGTAACCGTTGCTGATGAAGAAATCACAGACGACGAACCCGTTGCACCCGATGAAGAATTCACCGAAGCTGCACCCGAGCCGAGGCCCGTTAAGAAAAAGAGGAAAATCGGCAGAAAAATCATTGCAATAATCCTTGTTATTCTCATCACCGCTGCAGCTATAGGTCTTCCGACTTATTTCGGCGGAGTGAAAGAATTATGGTGGGCGCTCAACGGAGGTAAAATTGATTATTCATATGTGCTTGTTCACGGTCTCGGCGGTTGGGGCGAGGGCGACGGAATAAACGACGTTGCCCAATATTGGGGCGGCGGAAAGTTTGACCTCAAAGCCGCTCTTGAAGAAAACGGCTATACCGTTCACACTCCGAGTATAGGCCCCGTTTCAAGCACTTGGGACAGAGCCTGCGAACTTTATGCCCAGCTTACCGGCACAACGGTTGACTACGGCAAAGCACATTCCGAGGCTCATAATCACGCCCGTTTCGGCAGAAAATACACAACTCCCCTTGTTGAAAACTGGGGCGAAAAAATCAACGGCGGTCAGACGGTAAAAATAAACCTTGTCGGCCACAGCTTCGGCGGTGCGACGGTAAGGCTTCTTGCATCGCTCCTTGAGTATGGTAACAAATTTGAGATTGACAGAACAGGCGATGATACTTCGCCTCTTTTCACAGGCGGAAAAGGTCATTATATTCACTCCGTAACTACCCTCTGTGCGCCCCATAACGGTTCAACTCTTACCGAAGTTCTCAACTCCGTAAGCAGTCCGTTTGCTGACACAACAGATATGCTTATGGCTCTCTGCTTCGGCGTTGCAGGCATTTCATCGCCCGTTGAAGAGATTTATGACATCAAGCTTGACCAGTTTGAAATAGATAAATCCGACACACGCAGCGCCTTGAAATCGCTTGTTGCCGCAGGCAATGACCACGCCGCCTATGACCTCTCGCCCGACGGTGCGGCAGAGCTGAACGAACAGATAAAAACCGTCGACGGCGTTTATTATTTCTCTTATTCTTACAGCACAACAGCAGAGGGCAAGCTTCTCGGAAACCATCTTCCCGAGGCGGACACCTTCCCCGTTCTGATCCCGTTTGCGGCGGCTATAGGCTCTTATTCAGGCACAACCGACGGCGGGATTGTGATTGACAGCAGCTGGAAGGAAAACGACGGGCTTGTCAACGTTGTTTCGGCACAGTATCCCTTCGGCGATGAGCATTCGGAATTCCCCGAAAAAGAAAAGGATATTAAACCCGGAATATGGTACGTTGCCGAAACCCGTAACGGCGACCACGGTACGGTCATCGGTCTTAACGCAAAAAAAGCCCCGACGGTTGAATTCTACACGGAGCTTTTCAATATGATTGAAGAACTGAGATAAGGAAGGAGATTTTTATGGTATCCGTTACATTCTGGATGTTCCCGATTGCGGTTATTATGGCCATTGTCAAGTGGCTTGAAACCGACTGCGGAATAGAAATTACCCCTATGATTGAGGAATGGGTAAATGCAAACCCCGAAGCCGTTGAAAGCATAGGCGAATTCATAAACGATTCAATCAGCGCGCTTGAAAATTTCTTTATGTTTTTGAACAACCGTTGAACACTTAATTTATAAAAATTATTTATAATAGCACATTTTACCAAAAAAGACCGCTTTTTGCGGTCTTTTTTAGTTGCGGAAAGCCTTGATTTTTGGAATATTTTAGGGTATCATATAAAAGTAAAAAATTAAAATGCGGGAGTTTTGGATTATGATGAAAAATACCGAAAAAACCATGGAAAAAATCGTTGCTCTCTGCAAGGGCAGAGGCTTCATTTTTGCAGGCAGCGAAATCTACGGCGGCCTTGCAAACACCTGGGACTACGGTCCCCTCGGCGCAAGAATGAAAAACAACGTCAAGGATACCTGGCGCAAGAGATTCATTCAGGAAAGAAAGAACAGCTACGAGGTTGATGCCGATATTCTTATGCATCCCAGAGTATGGGAAGCAAGCGGCCACGTTGCAAGCTTCTCAGACCCCCTTCTTGACTGTAAAGAATGCAAAATGCGTCACAGAGCAGATAACCTCATCGACGATTTTGACCCCGAAGCACACGCAGACGGTATGACAAAGGACGAAATGTTTGAGTATATCAAAGCTCATTCAATCCCCTGCCCCCACTGCGGCAAGCATAACTTCACAGGCATAAGAGAATTCAACCTTATGTTCCAGACCTTCAGAGGCGTTACCAACGACAGCAAAAGCGTTATTTATCTCCGCCCCGAAAACGCTCAGGGTGAATACGTTAACTACCTCAACGTTCAGAGAACAATGAGAGCAAAGCTTCCCTTCAGCATCGGTCAGATCGGTAAGGCTTTCAGAAACGAAATCACTCCCGGTAACTTCACTTTCAGAACAATCGAGTTCGAGCAGATGGAGTTCCAGACTTTCTGTAAGGAAGGCACCGATAATGAGCTTTACGATTACTTCAAGGAATACGGTATGAAGTATTATCAGGATCTCGGCATCAAGGCTGAGAACCTCCGTTATCACGATCACGAAAAGCTCGCCCACTATGCAAAAGCAGCCTGCGACATCGAGTTCCTCTTCCCCTTCGGCTGGGGCGAAGTCAACGGCACCCACAACAGAACAAACTTTGACCTTACAAGACATCAGGAATACAGCGGTCAGAAGATGGATTATCTTGACCCCGAAACAAACGAAAAATATATCCCCTTCATCATTGAATCAACCTACGGCCTTGACAGAACCGTGCTTGCTCTTCTCTGCGAAGCTTATGACGAAGAAGTTATTGACGCCGAAAAGAACGATACAAGAGTTGTTCTTCATCTCAGCCCCGCAGTTGCGCCCTTCAAAGCAGCTGTTCTTCCCCTTTCAAAGAAGCTTTCAGGCGATGCCCTCAAGGTTTACGAAAAGCTCCAGAAGAAGTTTATGGTTGACTTTGACGAAACAGGCTCAATCGGCAAGAGATACCGCCGTGAAGACGCAATCGGCACTCCCATCTGTATCACCTTTGACTTTGATTCGCTCGAAGATAACTGCGTAACCGTAAGAGACCGTGACACAATGCAGCAGGAAAGAATCTCAATCGACGCTCTCGAAGATTATATCGCAGCACGTATTGAGTTTTAATTCAGGTAATAATAAATCCAACCATATATCAGAAAGGAATTTGAGTTTTTATGAAAGTTAATTTCACGGAAACAGTGCTCAGAGACGCTAACCAGTCACTTATCGCAACAAGAATGCCCTTCAAAGATTTCGCACCCGTTCTTGAAATGCTCGATAAAGCAGGCTACTATTCGCTCGAGTGCTGGGGCGGAGCAACGTTTGACTCCTGCCTTCGCTACCTCAATGAAGATCCCTGGGAAAGACTCAGAAAGATTAAGGCAGCTTGCCCCAACACCAAGCTCCAGATGCTTCTCAGAGGTCAGAACCTTCTCGGCTATAAGCATTATCCCGATGACGTTGTCCGTATGTTCATTCGCAAGAGTGTTGAAAACGGTATCGACATCATCAGAATTTTCGATGCTCTCAACGACGTTCGCAACATCGAAGTAGCGGTTGACGAAACCCTCAAGTGCGGCGCTCACGCATCGGGTACAATCTGCTACACAATCAGCCCCATCCATAACCTTGATAACTACGTTAAGCTTGCAAAGCAGATTGAAGCTCTCGGCGTTCAGTCAATCTGCGTTAAGGATATGGCCGGTATTATGAGTCCCAAGGAGGGCTATGAACTCGTTAAGGCTCTCAAGGCTAACGTTAAAGTTCCCATCGTTGTTCACACCCACTCAACAACAGGCCTCGGCTTTATGACACTCCTCAAGTGCGTTGAAGCAGGCGCAGACGTTATTGACTCGGCTATCTCATGTTTCTCAGGCGGCACTTCACAGCCTGCAACAGAAACTCTTGTTTATACTCTCAAGCAGTACGGTTACGAAGTTGACGTTGACGAAAACGTATGCAAGGAAATCAACGATTTCTTCAAGCCCATCCGTGCAAAGGCTCTTGAAAGCGGT
>JAZSBC010000195.1:0-2606 GCA_045602245.1 Acutalibacteraceae bacterium
AGATTTCAATCCTTTCTTGTTTTTAATTAAAATCAATTCATTCTGCCCGTGTTCAGCTAAGGGTCTTCGGGCACCAAACTGCGGGCATTATAATTTCTTTTCATTGCTTTTCTCCTTTTCATTGTTAAGTGCAAAGTGCAGAGTGCAGAATGCAGAATTAAGGGTCGCTTCGCTCCAAAATTTATTTAGTTGCGAAGTCTACATTTACAATTTATTAAAGATTTATTTGGTTTTCAATAGTCACCGCAACATCGTAGACTTAGGATGCAACTTCGTAATTGACTTTGATTTTTTCATGGTTTATTATAAAATCAGAGATAATATATTTAAAAAGGAGTTGACGGAAAATGAAAATATGCATCTGCGATGATGACAAAATCATTCATCAGGAAATAAAAGATTATCTCGCTCCGTTTTTTACCGAAGCAAATGCGCCGTCAATTACCGACTGCTTTTCGGGCGAAGAGCTTGTTTCTCACGGCTCAACACCGAATTTCTTTGACATAATCTTTCTTGACATTGAAATGGGTAAAATCAACGGCATTGATGCGGCAGCGGAGATAAGAAAATACTCGCCCGAAACGATTATAATTTTTGTATCGAGCCACAGAAACTATGTTTTTGATGCTTTCAAGTGCGAGGCTCTGCACTATATCGTAAAACCGATAAAGCAAGCCGAATTTCAGGATGTTTTTAACCGTGCATTGCATAAATACCGTGTTCTTAACAACTGCTTTCCGATTAAATGGAATCACACACGCAGCAATATAAGAATCAGCGACATTATGTATGTTGAGGGATTCAAAAGACGGCACAGGAACTCATGGGTCATAACGATTATGATGTTACTGCCAATGTATATACTCACGGAGATAATGATTTGAAAGTTGCAGCTGCAAGCCTTCAAAATGAATATTTGAATAACATGTTAAAAACTCAAAAATAAGCCTAAAAGCAGGTTCATCCCCATAAAAACACATAATTTCATACCAAACAAAAAAGACAGCAGTTGGGGAGCTCCCTTCTGCTGTCTGGGTTTTTGGGTATTTTATGCCTTAAAAACAGGGGCACATTTAGGGGCACATAGCTATCGAAAATGTGCGATATTTTGCGGTAATGATGCTAATTTGGAAAAATAATGATTTTTGAAAAAAGCAAAAGAAAAATCCTGAAACCCTTATATATCAACGGTTTCAGGACTTGTTCGTGGCAGGGGCAGAAGGACTTGAACCCTCGGCACGCGGTTTTGGAGACCGCTGCTCTACCAACTGAGCTATACCCCTATATTAAATTATGGTGGGCCATCAGGGACTCGAACCCCGGACCGACCGGTTATGAGCCGGTTGCTCTAACCAACTGAGCTAATGGCCCATACGTTACTTTCGCAACGATAGATATAATACCAAAAAGATTTTGATTTGTCAATATATTTTTTAATTTATTTTAAAAATATCTATGCATTCAATCAGGTTATAACGGGTGCAACAGATTATAACACCGCAATACGCAATGCAACGAAAAACCTTGCCGATAAAGGTATACACACAATAGATTATGAATCAGGCGTGCACACTTCTCTTGAGGCGGCTGTAAGACGCAACTTTATGGGCGGTTTAGGATTGATGCAGGAACAGATTTCACAGCAGAATCACGATACATTCGGTGCAAACGGTTGGGAAATCTCAGCTCACGCCGCATCCGCACCCGACTACGAACCGATTCAGGGCAAGCAATATACCGATGAGGAGTTTGAGGAGCTTAAAAACAGCTTTGAAAGACGAATCTGCACTCTGAATTGCGGACATGACGCATTTCCGATTATTATCGGAGTGAACGAACCGCAGTATACACCCGAACAGCTTGAAAAATTCAAGGAAGATAACAAAAAGGGCGTTACCTATAACGGCAGACACTACACTTCATACGAAGCAACGGCAGATAGAACGTGCAATACGCCGTCAGAAACGCCGTGTATTATCCGCTGAAAAAAGAGGCGACAAAGACGTTTAAACGAAGAATACGGGCGGTATTCAAACGCTGTAGGCTTGCCAACTCAGAGAGAGCGTGCAATGATATCGGGATTTGGCAATGTTTCAAATGCTGCACCAAAGGCTGATAAAAGTCAAGTTTGAAAAATATAAAGCAGTTCTTAATGAAAATGCTTCTAAAACACTTGAAGAATTTTTGAATATTAAGTATAATAAAGAAGCGGATTGGGAGAATTTAAAGTATCGTTACAGAACTGTTAATCGTTACGAAGTTGATGGCGATGTTTCAGCAGAAAAAATTATCGAATTGGATAATGCTGCTTACAAAACAAAAAAGAATGGCTTTGATTAGTCTAAGTTAACAGGAAAGCCAAAAAAAGATGTACAGAACTTATCAAGAAGCGGTAATGTAGCTGTTATGGATTTGAAAGATAAAAATGGATTAAAAACATGGAAATATAGAAAAAAGGTGTAATTATCAGTTTCTATAACAAACTACAAAAAATACCTCTTCATTTATATGAAGAGTGTGGTTATGAAACATCAAAAGAAAGTGATTTTGGTGTCATAAAAAATTTTTATGAATATAACCTGGATGCTATAAAAAGTGTACACGCT
>JAZSBC010000196.1:0-2177 GCA_045602245.1 Acutalibacteraceae bacterium
TAAAGCGTATGTGCAAGGCTGGCTTTGTTGAAAGAACAGAGGATGAAACCGACAGACGCATTAACCGCATACGCATAACGCAAAAGGGCAAAGAAGTTTTTCTTGCAGGCAGAGAAGAATGCAGTAAGGTTGACGCCCGTATGTTCAGCGGAATTACAGATGAAGAGATTGAAAAATTCTCGGAAATTCTGATTAAAATAACCGAAAACCTTTCCGAAGAAGGTCTGAGCGAAAAAGAAGTTATGGATTTTATCGCCAAAGAAAAAGATAAAAAAGGAGATGATAAAAATGATTAAGACTTTGTTCAAGCAGACAAAGGGTTACAGGCTGGCTTCGCTCCTTTCGCCTCTGCTCATACTTGTTGAGGTGTATATGGAGGTTCAGCTTCCTTTTGTTATGTCCGATATGGTTGACAGCGGAGTCAGCGGCGGTGCAGGCCTCGGCTTCGTTGTTAAAGAAGGGCTTAAAATGGTGCTCATGGCACTGATTGCGCTTGCAAGCGGCGCGGCGGCGGCAAGGTTTGCCGCAAAGGCAGGTATGGGCTTCGGGGCAAATCTGCGCAGTGCTGTTTTTGCAAAAATTCAGGATTTTTCGTTTGCAAACATCGATAAATTCAGCACCCCGTCGCTTATCACAAGAATGACAACCGACGTTAACACCATCCAGATGGCATATACGATGATTGTTCGCATTGTTGTGCGTTCGCCGCTGATGCTGGTTATGGCGTTTTACTATGCATATGAGCTTAACCCCACGCTTTCAAAGGTGTTTGTTGTGGCGGCTCCCGTTTTGCTTCTGCTTCTGGGTACAATGGCTGTGCTGGCTCTGCCCAGATTCAAAGTGCTGATGAAAAAGGTTGACGGCATCAACTCCTCGGTGCAGGAAACGCTTATCGGAATGAGAGTAATCAAGGCTTTTGTAAGAGCAAAGCACGAAAAAGAAAAATTCCGCATTTCTAACGACGAGCTCAAGGATGCATCAATTGCAGCCGAAAAGCTGCTTATTCTTTCCAACCCCTTTATGCAGCTCACGGTTTATTCTTGCATCATTGCGATTTTTTGGTTCGGCGGTAACCTTGTTGTTGAGCCAAAGATGACGGTTTCCGAGCTTGCGGCTTTCATTACCTACGTTAACCAGATTCTTATGTCGCTGATGATGATTTCGATGATATTTGCAATGGCAGTTATGTCCAGAGCGTCGCTCACCCGTGTTGCCGAAGCAATCAAGGAGGAGCCTCAGATTTCCGATGAAGGCGCCGACCCCGACCTCAGAGTTGAAAACGGCGAAATCGTTATGGAAAACGTCTGCTTCAAATATAAGAAAAACGGCAAAAAGAACGTTATTGACAACATCAATCTTCACATTAAATCGGGCGAAACCATCGGAATCATCGGTGGCACTGGCTCGGCAAAAACCACACTTGTGGAGATGATACCCCGTCTTTATGACGTTACGGAAGGTGTTGTCAGGGTCGGCGGCAGACCTGTTGGCGATTACACCCTTAAGAATCTGCGTGATTCCGTTGCAATGGTGCTTCAGGTGAATCTGCTTTTCTCGGGCACAATTGAAGAGAATCTGCGCTGGGGCAAACCCGATGCAACGCAGGAAGAAATCGAAAACGCCTGCAAAATAGCACAGGCGCACGATTTTGTTACGTCTTTCCCCGACGGATATCAGACAAACCTCGGTCAGGGCGGCGTTAACCTTTCGGGCGGTCAGAAGCAAAGACTCTGCATTGCAAGAGCTTTGCTCAAATCGCCTAAAATCATCATTCTTGACGACAGCACAAGCGCTGTTGCCACAGCAACGGATGCAAAAATCCGTGAAGGCTTCAAGGAACATCATTCCGACGTCACCAAAATCATTGTTGCTCAGAGAATCAGTTCGATTCAGCACGCCGACAGAATTATTGTGCTTGATGACGGCAAGATAAACGCAATCGGCTCGCACGAAGAATTGCTCGGCACCAACGAGATTTATACGGAAGTATATAAATCACAGCAAGAAGGGAGCGTGGCATAATGGCACCTGCAGTTAAACGCCCCGAAAAACCCGATATGAAAGGCAAATTTCAAAAGCCTGACAACGCAAAGAAAACGTTTGCAAGGCTGATTGGTTATCTCGGCAGATCAAAGGCTATGCAAGTCGGATGCCAAGCGGTCTTAGGAAGACAAGTT
>JAZSBC010000197.1:0-5143 GCA_045602245.1 Acutalibacteraceae bacterium
AAACACTTTTTGCAAGCCTGAGAATCGAAAGCGTATGCATAAGCAGACCGCTTCTGACCGCATGGTGAAGATTTTTTGCCGCAGGCCAATAGAGAAGTTTATCTCTGTATTCGCCGATAACGGCAGAAACGAGGGTTTTAAGCTCTTCGTTTTCAAAAGAGTCAATTACTTTTTCAATTTCTTCGAGCATAATCTCACCGCTCAGGCAAGCCGAAGGCACGTAGTCTTCAATCGCAACGTTATCTTCCGCTGTAACAAGGCGGATACGCTCAACCCTGAACTGAACGGTATCGTTAAAAGGCACGTAACTGCCCCTGACTTTCACAAAATCAAATGCGCTGAACTGATTTGACGGAGTTTCTTTATAGTCCCAGAGCTTTGCGTTGATTTCTCCGCTGTTATCGGCAAGAATGAGATCAAGATAAGGCACGCCCTTTGCCGTAAGCTTCTTTTCAACGGATTTTATCAGGCAGAAACCTTCGTGGGAATTTGTTCCGCCGAGAGGTGAAAAATTCATATTTATCCCCTTTCGCAAAATATTGCATATATACAGATTAATTGTAACATATTATTTATAAAAATACAAACCATAAATTTGTTTATTTTATATTGACAAATGCGTTGGGGTGGCTATAATAAAGTTAAATATAAATTCTCGGGGCGGGGTGAGATTCCCCACCGGTGGTAAAGTCCACGACCGTGCATACGCACGCTGATGCGGTGAAATTCCGCAACCGACGGTTATAGTCCGGATGAAAGAGAATGCCGGTATTCTGCATTTTTCGCCCTGCATTTTTGCAGGGTATTTTTGTTTTATCGGCACTCCGAGCAAAGGAGAGATTTTATGAAAAAACAAGAAAAAGTATTAAGACTCTGCATTATGGCAATGCTCACCGCGCTTTCGGTTGTGCTGATTGCCGTAATACGTTTTCCGATTTTTCCGCCACCTGCAGATTTTCTGGAATATGACCCTGCTGACATTCCCGTTTTAATCGGTGCAATGATGCTCGGCCCAATCCCCGGAATTCTCATTTTATTTGTGGCATCCGCAATTCAGGCGATAACCGTAAGCTCTGTTAACGGAATTATCGGCTTCTTTATGCACTTTATTGCTTCATCTGCGCTTGTGCTTGTTTCATCTTTGATTTACCGCAAAAAGAAAACAATACCTTCTCTTATCATAGGTCTTGTTTTGGGCACTCTCGCAATGGTAGTTGTTATGATACCGTTAAATTTAATCTTTATACCTCCTCTGGTTGAAATGACTGCAGGAATACAAATCACGGCAAAAGACGTCGCTGCAATGATTGTGCCAACCATTATTCCGTTCAACCTTATCAAAGCAGGCGTTAATTCAGCCATCACATTCGCGGTATTCACACCCATTGCACACGTGCTCAAAAAATACATAAAGGTTGGCAAAAAATGATAGTTCACCCTATTCCTCCGTTGTTTGATTCGGAATCCGAAGTTCTTATTTTAGGCTCGTTTCCGTCAGTAAAATCAAGGGAAGCCGCATTCTTTTACGGTCATCCTCAGAACAGATTCTGGGCGGTTGTTGCAGAGATTTTCGGAGCAGAAAAGCCTCTGACTGTTGAAGAAAAAAAGGAGCTTATTCTTTCGAACAAGCTCGCTTTATGGGACGTTATTGCGCAATGCGAAATCGAAGGCAGTGCAGACAGCACGATTACCGATGTTACGGCAAACGACCTGAGTATCATTCTTGAAAACAGCAACGTAAAAAGAATATTTGTAAACGGCAAAACCGCCGAAAAATACTATAACAAATACACATATCCCAAGACGGGAATAAAAGCGGTATGTCTGCCGTCAACAAGCCCCGCAAATGCCGCATGGAGCATTGAAAAGCTTGTTGAAAAATGGAAAATAATAGCAGCCGAAGGGTAATCCCCGACGGCTGCATTTCTTTTATTCAACTGTATTTTCAAGCACGGCTATTGCATCGGCATATTCGATGTTATTATGAAACTTCGGCAGTTTTTTGAGCAACGGACCGTAAAATTTTTGTTCTTTCTCTTCCGCTTTTGCCTGCTGAATTTCAAGATATTCGTTATAAAGCTTCTTCACTTCACGGATAAATTCTTCCTGAGAATAAATTTTCAGCCGTTCCGCGCCGAGTTCATAACCGAGATTTTCGAGCTGTTCAAGTGCATCCGCGCCGTATTCTTCAAGCATTTTCCTGAAAACAGACGGTTCAAAATAGAACTGCCTGCCTAAAAGATATCCGAACGCTTTTCTTGCATCAAGATAGCCCATTTTAATGCGTTTTTCATACATTTCATCGCTGAAATCAAACGCAGCACCAAGTTCGTCAACGTCATAAGGTCTTATATATATAAACTCTGCATTGGACATATCGTCTTTATGGCCCAAGCCTTTCATTGACGAAATATCTACAATGATAATTCTGTTATATCCGTATTTACGAAGCAGCGAAACAGGCGTGTTATCATAAACTCCGCCGTCAAGATATTTTTCGCCTTCAGGGCCTATTTTATTAACTCCGGGAACTTTCGATGACGCAAGAAGATAATCAACAAGCTCGCCTTCGGGAATTTTATCAAGGAATATTTCTTTAGGCGCAAAGTCAGAAAGGCTGAAGGTTACCATGCCGAATTTTATATCCGATTTGCGCACCTTTTCTTCGTCGATAAATTCCATAAGAAGTTCTTTTGTCGGCGAAGCATCAATACCGCCGTTTTTCACTATTTCTTTGAGCAAAACGGTTGCATTTTTTAAGCTGAAAAGGTTTTCGGGGTCTTTGAGGTTGCTTGAAATCCTCACTCCCCTGTCAACCGATGCGCACTTCCACATTTCTGCCGCTTCTTCATAACAATCGGCAACAATAAGTGCGCCGTTGATTGAACCGATTGAAACGCCTGCAACAACCGAAAATTTTATATCAAGTTCTCTCATCGCTTTCCATGCGCCGAGCTGATAAACGCCCTTTGCTCCGCCGCCTGCAAGCACCAGTCCGTATTCTTTCATAATTTCACTCCTTGCGGATATTCTATCATATTATTTTGTTGCAGTAAACAGTTTTATGAGGGTTGACAATAAAAAAATAAAGATATATCATTATTACAGATTACCCGAAAGGAAATATTATTATGAAACTTCCCGTGTGCGTTGAAAAAAGAATGGACGAATACTGTTCCGTTATTGAAAAATACAGTCCCAAACTTGCAAAGCTTTACAGAAACTGTTATCCCAACACCCTCGAAACCGCAACGGAATTTACTGATGACGGCTCGGTTTTCGTTCTTACGGGCGATATTCCCGCAATGTGGCTGAGAGATTCAACGGCTGAAGTATCACATTATATTCCTCTTGCAAAGGACAACGAAGAAATAAGAGAAATCATAAAAGGCGTTATCAAGAGGCAGAGGATGTATATAAGCCTCGAACCGTATGCAAACGCATATAAAAAAGAGCCGAATGACCACAGAGAATTCAACGATATGCCTCTGAACCACCCCATTGTGTGGGAAAGAAAATATGAAATTGATTCTCTCTGCTACCCTATCCGCCTTACATATCTCTATTGGAAAGCAACGGGCGATAATTCCGTGCTTGGCGAAGATTTTCTTCAGAGCGCAAAAACCACTGTTAATCTCTGGAAAACGGAGCAGCATCATTTTGAAAAATCTCCCTACCGTTTCACAAGGACAAACTGCCCTTATCAGGACACACTTCATAATGACGGTATGGGCGAGCCTGTTGAATATACGGGTATGACATGGTCGGGCTTCAGACCGAGCGATGATGCCTGCAGATACGGTTATCTTGTTGCATCGAATATGTTTGCGGTTGTTGTGCTCGGCTATCTTGAAGAAATGCTCGCTGTGTATCCCGACGAAAAAGAGCTTATTGAAAGCTGCGGAAAACTTAAGGCAGAAATTAAAGAAGGTATTGATAAATATGCGGTTATAGAAAGCGAAAATCACGGAAAAATCTATGCCTGCGAAGTTAACGGCAAAGGCGATTATTTCCTTTTTGACGATGCAAACGTGCCGAGCCTTCTCTCTGCTCCCTACATCGGATTCTGCGGATATGATTATGAAATCTATCGCAACACTCGCAGTTTTATTCTCAGCAAGGATAATCCGTATTATTACGAGGGTAAATTTGCAAAAGGGGTCGGCAGCCCTCACACCCCCGAAGGATATATCTGGCATATCGCTCTTTCAATGCAGGGACTGACAAGCAACGACCCCGATGAAATCAGAGAAATTCTGCGTATGCTTGAAACGACTGACGCAGATACGGGCTATATGCACGAAGGTTTCGACGCAAACGATCCGAATAAATTCACAAGAAGCTGGTTCAGCTGGTCTTGCGCACTGTTTGCAGAGCTTGTTGAAAAAGCTGTTGACGAAAAAATAATATAATGAGGTGAAATTATGATAACAATGAATTTGTATTATCAGATGAAAGAGGGAAAGAAAGAGGAATTTATCAAAACAATATATTCACTCGGAATTCCTCAGGCAACGCAGAAAGAAGAAGGCTGCATAGCCTATAACTTTTACGTTTCGCCCGATAAGGACGAAATTCTGCTTATCGAAAAATGGGAGAGCGAAGACTGCCTCCCCTCCCACACACAGCAGGAGCATTTCAAAAAACTTATTTCTCTCAAAGCTGACTATGTAATTTCTACAAACTGCGAAAAATTTGAATGATTTATCAAAAAAATTCAAAAAAAGACTTGAAAAAACAAAAATGATATGGTAATATGATATGCGTTCGGTATGAACGCATATCTTAATATGCTGCTATGGCTCAGGCGGTAGAGCGCATCCTTGGTAAGGATGAGGTCGGCGGGTCAAGTCCGCCTAGCAGCCCCAGAAAAAAGACGATTCTTCGGAATCGTCTTTTTTCAACGAAATAAATCCTTTCAGGATTTGTGAAATATCCTTCGGATGTGAAATATTGCTCCGCAATGTGAATTGCCTGCTGGCGTTTGTAGATTTATTTCATTTCACTTTCTGCCTCGGCAGAAAATTTCACAATGATTGAATAATCATTATTTCACATTTTGCCTGTGCAAAATATTTCACTGAAACACGTAACTGACAATATAAAGGCGGTGTCAATATGGCTGAATCCAAGCTCCGAAATT
>JAZSBC010000198.1:0-1692 GCA_045602245.1 Acutalibacteraceae bacterium
CTGTTCTGAAATCAAAAAAGGAAGCGGAGAAGGTTAAAGTTCCCGAAAAGGAAAGTGTTCCCGCAAAGGCCGAGGTTCCCGTAAAAGATGAAAACAATAACGGTTATATCAGCGTTGAAGACGCAAAGCAGAAGGCTCTTGCCGATGCAGGCGTCAAAGTTGAAGATGCTGTTTTCCTGAAAGCATATTACGATTCAGACGATATTGTTCCCCATTATGACGTTAAGTTTGAAGCAAACGGATATGAATATGAATACGAAGTAAAAGCATCTGACGGTTCTGTTCTTGAAAAAGACGTTGATAAGGAAAGAAAACCCGTAAGCAGCGCCCCTGCTTCAGATGAATATATCTCTGAAGAAAAAGCCAAATCAATAGCTTTTGACCATGCAGGCGTAAAGGCGGCAAACGTGAAATTCTCAAAAGCAGAGCTTGACCGTGATGACCTTATAGTTCATTACGACGTTGAGTTTGTTGCCGGCGATTTCGAATACGAATATGAAATAAACGCTGAATCGGGAAAGGTCATAGCTTCCGATAAGGAGTTTAATGATTAACAGTCACAGTCAAAAATGCAAAGGCAGGGATTGCTCCCTGCCTTAATTGTTTACATATATTTGATTAGTATGACAATTTGGAATTCAAAATACTCCTTTATTGTATTTTCTTTGCACTGCAACTATACAGCTTATGCCGGTCACCAGCCCTATAATAAGCACAGCAACAGCAAGTGTGGTCAATTTTTCAATCAGACCTATGATGCCGCTGAGCAGTAATGCTATTGCAATTACAAGCAACGCTTTTCCAAAGGCTTTTCCGTATGCTGTTTTATCGGTGACTTTGGTTTGATGGTAATCATGAATCAATTCGGTTTTACCATTGTATATTGCAATGCTTAATCCTACGAAAACCAATGCAACAATAAACATAATAAAAGAATATAAAGTCATACTGATACCTCCGCCGAAATCTTATTTTTCTAAATGTTCATATATTGGAATTTAACGTTCTGATTTCAGTAAGGCATAATAGCTGATGTCGCAAATGCCCTGATTATTTCTGTCTGCACTGCGCAGAGTACCCTCATATTTCATTCCGCATTTCATCATCACTTTGCCCGAATTGGGATTTCTCGTATCGTGTCTTGACTCAATTCTGTTAACATCAACAACGTCAAATAAATAATCCATAACCGCTTTGAGTGCTTCGGAAGTAATTCCCTGATGCCACCATTTTCTGCCGATGCAGTATCCGATATGCACCATCGAAATATCTTCATTGATTAACACAACGTCAATACCGCCAATCGGTTCGTTGCCGTTTTCTTTCAAAACAATAGCCCAATGATAATAATTATCGTCAGAATACTGTTTCAGCCAAGACTTTACCGCTTGTTTGCTTACCTTTTCGTTCGGATGAACCTGCCAAGTTAAATATTTTGTAACTTCAGGGTCAGTTGCCCAATTCTTATATACAGCTTCAGAATCTTCTTTGACAAATCTTCTCAGAATCAGTCTTTCCGTTTCCAGTCTTTGTGTTCCGCAGTGTTTCATAATTTTTTCTCCTTATCGTAAATAATTATTGAATCTTCAAACCGTCAAATCAACGGTGCAGATTTTTTACATGGAAAGTTATTCGGATCAATCCTGAACAATCTTATTGTCACAACAATTCTCCGTTATTACATCGGTCAAG
>JAZSBC010000199.1:0-2638 GCA_045602245.1 Acutalibacteraceae bacterium
CGGTATCCTTTTCACCGCATTCATAAACGTTATAGAAAATAATTGCAGGTGCAACCTCGCAGGAAACGTCAGCGTTATTGAGAATCAGGGTTACAACCTCATTCGGGTCATCTTCTGCACCGTCGCCCAAATCAACGGCTATCTGACCTTTTGAAAGCTTACCGCTTATAACGTAGCTGCCTGCTTTTGTGATATGCACAACAGTATGTGCCGCAGCTTCCTCTGCGGTATGTGCGTCCGCTTCGGTGCCTTCTCCGTATTTGAAATCGTGACCCGATTCATAATAAACAATATCGTTTGCAACGTAAACGGTCTGCGAAGAATCAGCCGTAACCACGTTGCCGTCTGCTTTTATGCCGCTGTCAGACAAAGTTATTTGCACGCCGGCAGGAATTTCCGTCTCTTCCGGTACAGTTGCCGTTACCGCTGTTGTTTCTTGGTTTGATTCGTTGTTTGTGCAGCCCGCAAGCATCCCCGTAAGCATAACGGCGGATATTGCAAATGCAAAAAACTTTTTCATAAGCACATCTCTTTTCACATTAAGATTTGTGCTAATTATATCTTTGTTAATCGAAAAGAATGTTTCAATTTTTTGAATTTTTTATTAATTTACTTACACTATAACCGTTGACGGATAATAGTGAAGCAGAATCTCCTGCCACGTGCTGCCCTGCCTTGCCATATAGTCGGCACCGTACTGACTCATACCCACTCCGTGACCGTGACCCTTACATGTTACGGTCACTTTTTCGTTCGTGCATTCAATCTCAAAGCTGTTGCTTTTAAGCTCAAGAGCCTCTCTGATTTGTGCACCCGTAAACGTTTTGCCCCCAATAACCGCAGACGTAACGTAGCCGTTTTCGGTTTTGACGTCTTCAACCAAATCCTCGCCGTTTTCTGCGCTCACGCCGAGCTTTTGTGAAAATTCAGCAGGAGTAAAAATAACAGTGCTTATAAAATCGGGCGAAAGCTTGTCGCCCTCCCCCGGTACGCTCTGCAAATAGGGATAATCCTCTCCCCAAAGACTCTGAGCGCTCTGAGTCTGCCCTGCACTGATTGAATGATAAACCGTAAGCGCCGCTTCGCCGTCATAAGTAACAATCCGTCCCATAACCGCATCAACCGCCGAAGCTATTTTCTTTTCGTTTTCTTCAAAATCTTCTCCCCAGTTTTCAAGCCTTTCCTGCTTTGAGGCGTAACCCTGATGCATCAGAGGACTGTCGCTTATAAAATCAGACGAATTATCCGTAATCCGTTTTGCATAGGTATAACTTACAACCGCCTGCGCTTTGAGCGCCTCTTCGTGGTAATCGGGCGGCATTTCAGCCGCAACGCAGCCGATAAGATATTCACGCATTTCAAGCTCCGTTGTGCTGCCGGTTGCAGATGACATAACCGTAATATATTCGGCGCTGTCTTTCACCGCGTGAGATAAAACGGGTCGGATTTCTTCCGGAACTCCGTCAGCGTTTTCATCTGCCGTGCCAACCGCCGCAAGAGGGCACAAAAGCATTGCAACCGCAAGCAACGCCGCCATAACCGCATATTTGCGCATCAGCATCTTCCTTTCATCTTTGTGCGTATTAACAAAACTTTTGCCGCTTTGCCCTTTAAACATACGCCGTTTTGTATACTTGACTTTTATTTATATAAAGGTGTATAATAATGCTAATTGTATAGTATAATGGAGTAATAGCATTAACTGCAGAGTAAAAGGAGGATATAGAATATGTATACCGATAACAAAATATCTGACTCCAACATTAATATTTTATGCGACCAGATTCGTAAATATAACCACATCGACTCTTCCGACTTTGACCGTTTCAACGTTAAAAGAGGCTTGCGCAACTCAGACGGCACAGGCGTTATGGCAGGCATTTCGAGAGTCTGCTCCGTTGGCGGCTACCTGATTGATGACGGCGAAAAGGTTCCCTGCGAAGGTCACCTTTATTTCAGAGGCTATGAGATGTCCGATATCGTAAACAACGTTATTGCCGATGACCGTTTCGGTTTTGAAGAGGTTATCTGGCTGCTTCTTTTCGGCTCACTGCCCACAAAAGACCAGCTTGATAATTTCTGCGATATTCTCGCAAGATGCCGTGAGCTTCCCGATGATTTCATTGAGGATATGATTATGAAAGCTCCTTCGCCCAACGTTATGAACAAGCTTTCGCGCTCCGTTCTTGCTCTTTATTCTTACGATAACAACCCCGATGATACGTCACTTGAAAACGTTCTGCGCCAGTGTATCAACATAATCGCAAAACTTCCCGCCATCATGGCTTATTCTTATCAGGTAAAGCGCAGACACTATTACCGCAAGAGTATGTATATCCACCCCACAAAGCCGGGTCACAGAACAGCCGAAACAATTCTCAACTCAATCAGACCCAACAAAGCCTTTACCGATAAAGAAGCAAAGTTGCTTGACACCTGCCTTATGGTTCACGCAGAGCACGGCGGCGGTAACAACTCAACGTTTGCAACAAGAGTTCTTACCTCCAGCGGAACAGATACCTATGCCGCAATTGCAGCAGGTATCGGCTCGCACAAGGGTCCCAAGCACGGCGGTGCCAACAGCAAGGTTTCGGAAATGATAGGTCACTTTAACGAAAACGTAAACGACATTACCAAC
>JAZSBC010000200.1:0-48994 GCA_045602245.1 Acutalibacteraceae bacterium
TGATACCACTTAAGCGAAAAACCGTTCAGAACGCTCAGGCTTTCGTCGCCGTTGAATGAAAAGATTATCATAACGATAATCGGTGCAAAAACAAACAAAAGCATCATCGAAACACCCGTTACGATTTCGGGATTCATCATAGGGATGTTTGTTGTTGCCATAACGCCTGAACGGACAGGACCTTTTTTGAATTTATCAATGCCGACTGCCGCGGCAGTGCCGAGTACGGTTGCGATAGCCGATGAACAAACAGCAAGAATCACTGTGTTATAAAGCGATTTGAGAGTTGCTTCGTCTTCGAAAAGGTTCTGATACCACTTAAGCGAAAAACCGTTCAGAACGCTCAGGCTTTCGTCGCCGTTGAATGAAAAGATTATCATAACGATAATCGGTGCAAAGAGAAAGAGCAAAATCAGCCCCATATATATTTTGGATATGATTTTCATATAACCATGCCCTCCTCATCACCCGTGAAACGGTTCATAACCGCCATACTTATGAGGATAAGCACCATAAGAACAAGCGAAATTGATGCTCCGAGGTTAGGGTTATATGACTGCTGATACTGTCTTTCAATAACGTCGCCGATAAGGTCAAATGAGCCGCCGCCGAGTTTCTGCGAAATATAAAACGTACTGACGGACGGAACAAAAACCATCGTGATGCCGGAAACTATGCCCGGCATACTCATCGGAAGAATACACTTTCTTATAACGGTGAGCCTGTTACCGCCGAGATCCTGGCAGGCTTCAACCATACTGCGGTCAAGCTTTGCCATAACGGTATAAATCGGCAGAATCATATAGGGCAGGAAGTTATAAACCATACCCAGAATAACAGCGCCCTTGGTATCAATCATATGAATACCGTTAAGCCCCAACGTTTCAAGAAAGTTGTTTATTATTCCTTCATCCTGAAGCAGAACCATCCACGAATAGGTTCTGATAAGAAAGCTCATCCACATCGGCAGCATAACGAGCATTACCATTGTGCGCTGAACTTTTTCGGTTGTCTGAGAAATAAAATATGCGAGCGGAAATGCTATCAAAAGGCAGATAAGAGTTGAAACAATCCCAAACCAGATGGAACGAAGAAAGGTGGGAATATATCTGCCGAGTTCCGTTACGTTTTCAAAGGTGAACGCGCCCTCAGGATTTGTGAACGCATAATACACAACAAAAACAAGCGGGACGATTATAAACAGCACAGACCAGACGATATAAGGCGAGGCAACAAGCTTCGATTTTAATGAATTACGGTTGCTCATTCCTCTACCTCCTCCTCTGCGTTTGAAAGCTCGTCAAACTCTTCGCTGAAGGAACTGTAGTCGCCGTAAATACCCGAATATTCGGATTTTTTCATAATGTGAATTGCATCGGGTTCAATGAAAAGACCGATCTTTGCGCCTTCGGGCTGGTAATCGGTGGTCTGAATCATCCACTTGAAGCCGCCGATATCAACGATGATTTCAAAATGAACACCCTTGAATGTGACTGAAGTAACAACGCCTTTGAGCATACCTTTTTCAGGCTCAACAACGTCAACGTCTTCGGGGCGCACAACAACGTCAACCGCTTCGTTTTTATCAAAGCCCTTATCAAGGCATTCGAATCTGTGACCCGAAAAATCAACGAGGCAGTCATCAATCATAACGCCGTCAAGAATATTACTCTCGCCGATGAAATCGGCAACAAAAGCATTCTTGGGTTCATTATAAATATCAAGCGGAGTGCCTATCTGCTGAATAACACCGCCGTCCATAACAACAACGGTATCAGACATAGAGAGAGCTTCCTCCTGGTCGTGTGTAACGTATATAAACGTGATGCCGAGTCTCTGCTGAATGTTTTTGAGTTCAACCTGCATATCCTTGCGGAGCTTGAGGTCGAGCGCGCCGAGAGGCTCGTCAAGAAGAAGCACACGGGGTTTAACTGCAAGAGCTCTCGCAATCGCAACACGCTGCTGCTGTCCTCCCGAAAGCGAATTGATGTTGCGCTTGTTGAAGCCCGTGAGGTTAACAAGAGCGAGCATTTCTTCAACGGTTTCTTTTATCTGCTTTTCGGGCATCTTTTTGATACGCAGACCAAAGGCTACGTTTTCATAAACATTAAGATGCGGAAAAAGGGCATAACGCTGAAAAATAGTGTTAACCTGCCTTTTGTGAGGAGGAACACTATTGATTACTTTATCCTCAAAAATAACCTCGCCTTCATCAGGCTCAATAAAGCCTGCAATTATCCTGAGAGTTGTGGTTTTACCGCAACCCGAAGGGCCGAGAAAGGTTATAAATTCCTTATCGCGGATATAAAGGTTAAGATTTTTGAGCACCTGATTATTCCCGAATGAAACGGAAATATTTTTTAAATCAATGATGGCATTTTTTTTCAATTATGCAGCCCCTCTCTGCCTTTGCCGAAAACGGCATACCGGCTTATTATAATAATATAAAATATAGAGCAAAATCTTGCAAATGTCAACAATTTTTTTAACAAACCCGTGAAAAATCCGTCAGGGATTTGAATTGTCAAATATTTTTCTTTAAATTACTCGCAAATGCTCATTTTTTCTCTGTTTTGCTCGGTTTTTTTATTTCAAAAAATTTTACGTTCAAACGCAGTAAATATAATAATAACGCCGCCCGAAACGGGCAATACTTTTATTGCCATTAAATATTTCGGGGTGATGTTTTGCAATTCAACAAGGTTGAAATCTGCGGAGTTAACACCGCAAAACTCAAAGTGCTTAAGGAAAGCGAAAAAATGGAATTGCTCAGAAAGGCAAGAGCAGGCGATAAAAAGGCAAGAGAAGACCTTGTGACGGGTAATCTGAGGCTTGTGCTGAGCGTTATTCAGCGTTTTTCAAACAGAGGCGAGAATCCCGACGATTTGTTTCAGGTCGGCTGCATAGGGCTGATAAAAGCGATTGATAATTTTGATATGAGCCTTGACGTTCGTTTCAGCACCTATGCCTGCCCTATGATTATCGGCGAAGTCAGACGGCATTTGAGAGATAACAATCCCGTAAGAGTCAGCCGTTCGGTAAGGGATACGGCGTATCATGCAATGCAGGTAAGAGAAAGGCTTATTAACGAGCTTGAGCGTGACCCCACTCCAGAGGAAATCGCAAAAGAACTCGGAATCACAAAAGAAAGCGTTGTTATTGCGCTCGACGCGATAGTTGAACCCGTATCGCTCAGCGAACCCGTTTATTCCGACGGCGGCGACACAATCTACGTTATGGACCAGATAGGCGACACGGAAACGGACGAAAGCTGGCTTGACGAAATACTGCTCAGGCAGGCAATAAAAGACCTCAACGAAAGAGAAAAAAAGATACTTTTTCTCAGGTTTATGCAGGGCAAAACGCAAATGGAGGTTGCTGAAGAAATCGGCATATCTCAGGCACAGGTTTCGCGCCTTGAAAAAGGTGCAATCAAACGAATCAAAGATAACAACAGAGCATAAAGAAAGGCGGTCTTGCGACCGCCTTTTTATTATCTTTCAACTGCATATGTTGCATATGAAAGGAATTCGCCTTTCAGGAATTCGCAGGCTGTGAAAACAATTCTGTCTTCATAAACCTCAACGTACATACCCTCTGATGAGCGCATATAATTTTCTGAACTGTCATCAATGTTTGCCGTTGTTCTTCTCGGCGACGATACGCTTGAAACGTGAATCATTGTTGCATATTCACCGTTATAATCCGCAATGTTCAGATTGGGATTAAGCTCCTGCATATCGTAAGCCCAGTGTGAATGACCGTTAAAGAAAACAACGTTTTCATACTTATCCATCATACCTCTGAAACGCACCTCATCGGCACAGCCCGATGTAAACGCAAGGTCATAATGACGGCCTACATTATTTTCAAGGTTACCTTCGCCCATGTTGGGATTTTCGCCCTCAACGGGATTATTAAGGAAGGTGTGGAAGAAAAGATAAACTGTTTCGTCTTTATACTTTTCAAGCTGAGCTTCAAGCCAGTCAAGCTGTCTGTCTTCGAGAATTCGGCTGTGAGCTTCACCATAATCCCATCTGTACTGTGAAAGGAAGATAAACACATCGCCGCTGCCGTCTGCGGGAGCATAAACGAAGTCCATTCCGTTATCGGCAACATCAGCAACACCGTCAGCCTTGTTTGCGCCGTAAACGCCGGTATTCATAAGCTCCTGCCAGTTATCCTTAGTGAAATATTCGCTTACGTCGTGGTTGCCCGTGCAGGTATAAACGGGAAAATCATAATTTGAAGTGATTGAATTGTATTTTTCAAAAGCATCTCTCTCGCCGTCAGCTGAAATATCGCCCGAAATGCCGACAATCGAAACGTCGAGCGCCTCAAAGAAATTGAGTGCATTGGGGAAGGTTATGCACGCATCATCGCCGCTGAGCGAACCGTTGTATCTGTTAAAATGAACGTCGCTGAGTGCGCCGAACGAATAAATTTTTTCGCCGAAATCGGTAATTTTATTTTCGGGGATATCCATTTTGCCTGCAAGTGAACCGAGTTTATACGCAAGAACGGTTTCCGCACCCTCGGGAATGGCTGTAAACTCCTGAATTTCCTCGGGTTCATTTGCTTCAACGGTTGCAAATTCGCTGTAATAAACCGTATATCCACCTACATCTTTGCTGAGCTTCTTGCCATCTTCATCGCCCCAGTAAAGCTCGTATTCGCCCGAACGAGCCTCAACGGTAACCGTACCTGCCGCCGAACCTGAAATTTCATTTTCGAAATTATAAACTATTTCCGCGGCGGAAACGGGTATGTTAAGCGAAATTCCGTTAAACAACGTAACAAGCGGCATAACGCTTGTGAGAATCCATACTACAATTTTTGCTATCATATTTATCTACTCCTTTATTTTAACAATGCAACCGACATTGCAAGCAATATCTGCGCTGTATAATATGTTGAAAGCTCCACGGTAACGAAAACATTCTTTCTTTTGACGGGTGTGAAATAGAGAAAAGCAAGGCAAGTATCGCTGATAATAAACAGACACGCACCCGCAAATGCAACCCAGAAAGCAGGCTGACCGTCCGAAAACGCAAGCACAAACGCGGACGCCGCTTTATAAGCAAGAGTTGCATAGTAAACTGCCATAACAATGCTCATTTTGCCGTCTGCCTTCATCTTCAGCACCTTAATGAGAACGTATCCGCATATGCCGAACACTATGCCCACAATCAAGGCATAAACGTTGAATCCGCTTCTGCTGATAAAGGCACAAAGATAGAATATGTGACCGACAAGGAAATATAAAAGACCCAGCGGCACAAGCTTACCTCTGAACGTGGGTGCAACTTCTTTTATTCCGAGCAAAATATCGCCGCAGAAACCAAATAGCAATGCAAAGCACACGATACAGAAATAATAAGTATCAACGGGATTCATCGAGTATCCCACAACTGCAATGGATATAAAGCCAAAGCTCGCCATAAATTTGCACAGCATACCTTCAAACGCCTTGTTTTTTCGCCTGAGTAATATACATCCGACCGCAAATGCAACGGTCAGACCTGCAAGCGCCAAACATAACGGTGACATATTCATACCTCCTCTGTTCTTTTATCAGTTCAATTATACACTATGTATCGCCCATTTGCCAATAGGTTCAAATCCGATTTTTTTATAAAAATTAACAAGAGAATCCTCTCTGCAGAAAAGAAAAACTTCCTTTGATTTATTCGCCTCGGCAAGAGTACCGACAAGCTTTGATGCACAGCCCTTTCCCCTTGCGGCAGGGTTTGTTGCAACCGCGCCGAGAAGAACGCTTTTTTCGCCTTTGAAAAGTGCGAATGCACAGCCGCACAGCTTGCCTTCATTTTCTTCGGCAACGAGAGATGCCGTTGAATTATTCAGCCTTGCGCAGACGTCGGCAACGAAGGCGTTATAATCGCCGAGTTCAAAACCGCATTCGGTCAGAAGGGAATAAATTTCTTTTTTGTCATAATCCGTCAGCACGTCATAAGCCGTTGCACCGCCCGTATATCTGACGGTAAAAGACGTTTTCTGCGGAGTTATTCCGAGTTTTTCGGCATACTCCATATCAAAAGTCAGGCTTGAATAACCGACTGCATTTATGAAACACGAAAGCTCTTCAAAATCTGCGTTTTCACCGCAACAGAGCGTCATATTCCCGTCAACTCTGCTTATTGCCGCAACGGGAATTTCGTTGATTCTCTGCACCCAGAACATTGCAAAGCTCTGCTCTGTGCCGTAGGTTTCGGCAAGCGCGGTATTTCTTGCTGCATAAGGGTCTGCAGGCAGAAACGAAAGCTCGCACCTGCTGTTGACAAGGCTTATCATCGCGCCATTTCCTCCGCCATTGCCGTAATAAGTTTCAGACTCTCTTCAACGTCGCTGTATTTAATAACACAACTCGGCGAATGAAGATATCTGCAAGGAACGGAAACGGTAAGCACCTTGACTCCGCCCCTGCTTTTATGGATTGCGCCTGCATCGTTACCCCCTGAAACGAAGGTTTTCGGCTGGCAGGCAATTCCGTTTTTCTCGGCAATTTCAAATGCTTTATCAAACAGTTCTCTGCTGTAAACCGTGCTTCTGTCCATAAACGAAACAACGCCGCCGTTACCGCAGACACAAACTCTTTTGTCATCTTTAACGCCCGAAATATCTGCCGCCGTTGTTGTTTCAACAACTATCGCATAATCGGGTGCAACCGTGTATGCCGCAGTCTGCGCACCTCTTGTTCCGATTTCTTCCTGAACGCTGAACGAAAACCACGCGTCATATTCAAGCTCGCTTCTTATCATCTCAATAAGAATTGCACAGCCGACTCTGTCATCAAGCGCTTTTGCCTTTATGAAACCGTCACCGTATTCAATAAAATCGCTGTCAAAACACACAGCATCGCCGATACGGACAAGTTTTTCCGCTTCTTCCTTGTTTTCAGCACCGATATCAATATATAAACTGTCATTTTTCGGGATGTCTGCTTCAGCACTTTTTTCAACAAGATGAACGGGCTTAATTCCGATAACACCGCTGACTGCATTATCACCGACCTTGACGGGTCTGCCGATAATAACTCTCGTATCAATTCCGCCTACTTTTGCAAAGCGAAGATATCCGTCGGCTGTGATTGCGGTAACAATAAGCCCCACTTCATCAATATGGGCATCAAGCATAACCTTGTTTTCAGCTTCTTTTCTGCCCTTTTTGAAAACAATCAGATTGCCGAGAGGGTCAACACTGTATTCAGCATAATCTTTTATCTTCTCAATAATATAATCACGAACGTCTTTTTCTCTGCCCGAAACACCTGAAAGCGAGCAGAGTTCTTTAATCATTTCAAGCATCTGCACCGCTCCTTTCAATGATGTATTCAGCCATAAGCCTTGCCGTGTTTTCTATATCTTCAAGGTCACAAACCTCAACGGCGGTATGCATATTCCTCAAAGGCACGGAAATCAGTGCCGTTCTGACACCTTTACCCGCAACCTGAATTTCGTCGCAGTTTGTGCCTGTTTTGCCGCCCATAACCTCGGGCTGATTGGGAATATTCTTCTTTTCCGCAATATCGGAAAGCTTCCTGCTCATTTCATAATCAAGTGACGGCGCATAGCCTATCATCGCACCGCCGCCGAGCGAAGCATACTTTTCACCGCTTACGTCGGGAGCGGATGCAAAACTCACGTCAACGGCAATCGCCTCATCGGCATCAGCCGAAAAAGCAGCAGTCTGCGCACCGCTTCCGCCCGTTTCTTCCTGAACGGAAAAGCAGACGGTAAGCTTGCAGTCAAGCTCCTTTCCTTCAAGCATTTCAAGGCATCTGATAATTGCGGCAACGCCTGCTCTGTCGTCAATCGACGGAGAAGAAACTCTGTTACCTGCAAGGCGGGTGAACTTGCATTTGAAGGTGATTCTGTCGCCCAAAGATACGTATTTTCCTGCGTCTTCTTTGTTCATACCGATATCAACCGCAATATCGTCAAAGCTCTTTGCCTTGCCCGAATCATCGGCTGTTACAAGATGAGGCGGTGTTGAAGTTACAACACCGAAAAGCCTTTCTTTGCCGTGCACGGTAACTTCGGATGCTGCAAGCACACGGATATCGGCGCCGCCGCATTTTGAAACCTTGAGAAAACCGTCTTCATCAATGGCTGTAACAACAAGACCTATCTGATCAAGATGAGCATCAAGCAGAATATGAACTTTGCCGCTTCCTTTCGTGCCTTTGACACTGCCGAGTGCATCAACGGTAACGGGCATATATCTGCCGAGAAGCTCCGATGCAACCGCAGCCGCTTCGTTTTCCGCGCCCGAAACGCCCTTTGCAGTGCAGAGTTTTTCAAGCAAAGATGAAATTTCAGAATAGTTATTCATTGTTTATCCTTTCAAAAAAGCAGGGGTGTACCTGCAAAAGCAAGCCACCCCAATGCGAATTATATCACTTTAATACCGCCTTCGGGACGGATGTTGAGAACGTAGCAGGATTTTTCACCGAACACTGCGCAGATTTTTGTTTTGAACTCATCGAGCAGATTCATAGGCACAAAAGCCTGAATTGTGCCTGCAAAGCCGCCGCCGTGAACTCTCCATGCACCCTTACCGTTGAGAATATCCTGACACATTGCAAGAGCAACGCTTACGGGCTGGCAAGAGGGAGCAGCGCAGGTATAAACGTTCTGATTATACATATATGAAGATGCACCGCTTTCAATAACAAGCGATTTGAATGCTTCGAAATCGCCGTTGCCGAGTGCCACAGCCTGCTTTGCAACTCTTTCGTTTTCGTTATAGAAATGCATCGCACGGAGAACAGCTCTGTCACCTGCAGAATCACGGACAACCGATATGTTCTTTTCAAACTCGGCTCTGTCAACGTCGCGCAGAACAGCCTTGCCGAATTTCGATGCAACGGTTTCCATTTCTCGCCTTACTGCAGCATATTCATCGGTGAGGTCTGCGTGGTTTCCGCCCGTATCAACGATGCAGAGTGCGTGACCGCAAGCGCCGAAATCAAAAGCAAGCTTGTTGATAACGGGAACTGCAGGGTCGTTGAAATCAATCATAACAAAACCGCCGACCGAGCAAGCCATCTGATCCATAAGTCCGCAGGGCTTGCCGAAATATTCGTTTTCCGCAAACTGAGCAATCTGCGCAATTTCAACGGAGCTGATTTTTCCGTCATTATAAAGATGGTTGAGCATTGTGCCGAGAAGAACTTCGAATGCCGCCGATGACGAAAGACCCGAACCCGAAAGAACGTCTGAAGCTGTTGCGGCATCAAAACCGCCGATTTCATAGCCTCTGTTCTTAAAGCCTGCGCAAACGCCTCTTACAAGCGATGCCGATCTGCCTCTTTCGGCAGGCATAACGCCGAGGTCCGAAAGATCAACAACGTCCATTTTATAGCCTTCGGATTTTACCCTGACTATATTCTCATCGTTTTTGCCTGCAACGGCAACAGCATCAAGGTTAACACTTGCCGCAAGAACCATACCGTGGTTATGGTCTGTATGGTTGCCGCAGACTTCGGTTCTGCCGGGTGCGCTGAAAACAGAAACCTCTCTGTCTGAACCGTAAAGCTCTTCAAAGCTCTCTGCAATTCTGATATAACGTGCCTTCTGAGCCCCGATATCTTCCTTTTTATAGTTTTTTGCAAGAGCGGCGTCATAATCCGCACCTGCAAGCTTGATTTTCAATTCATCGGTTTTAATCATTTTTGATTTTTCCTTTCTTTATACTTTTTCGAAAATTCAGCCGCTTTCTCTGCCGTTGCCCACACGCCGTTAACAGACAGAAGCGAAATTCCCGTAAGGAATAAAATAATTATTATCGGCAACAGGAAGCCTGCTGACAAGGGGTCGTATACGTTGCGGCCGACGAGGGTGAATGAAATCAGTTTCGGCATAAAGCCTATGAGTGACAAGGCAACAAATTCGCCGTAGTCAAACTCAAGAGAACCGTAAATGCCTGAGATAGCATTTATCGGCATACCCGGAATCAGCCTGAGCGCTATGAGCAATGCGGGGTTTCCTCTTCCGTCCTGCTCAATAAGACTTCGCAGTTTTTCCGTTTTGCTTATCATTTTCCACGCACCGCCTGCGCCGAACCGTTTTCCCGTAAAATAGCGAATACTTATCAGCACAACGAATCCCGTGATGTTAACGGGGATTGCAACATATGACGGCAAAACAACTCCCGAGAGAAAGCACACCGTTGAGGTTGCATAAATCGGGAAAAAGCTTTTCACCGAAAAAAGAAGCATAATTGCGGCTAAAAACTGCCAGGTTTTATCAAGATTCAAGATAAATTTTTCAAGTTCTTTCAGGTCTCTCTGTGCGTTTCCGTACCACTGCCAGAGTTCGTCGTACCTCAGCGAAAAAAGCAATATACTCAAAGCAACTGCAAGTGCCAATATAACAAATCCGCCGATAAGCAGATGCTTTTTTTGTATTTCTCTTTTTTTCAAAAGTTCACCGCTTCCAATATTTATATCTTTATTCTATAATATTATCGACTTGCGGTCAATAAAAAAACAAAATATTTTGGTATTTTATTTTTCAAAATATATGCTATAATATTATCATATTCCCGTTTCGGAGGAAAAATATATGAAAATTACTGTTCTTGACGGTTTTACGGAAAACCCGGGCGATCTTTCCTGGGACTGGCTTGAAGCACTCGGCGAGTGCAGCATCTATGACCGCACTCCCGCAGAGCTGATTGCGGATAGATGCGAAGGCTGTGATATCGTTATCACAAACAAAACTCCACTTCGCAGGGCGCTTCTTGAAACGCTGCCGAATCTTAAATATATCGGTCTGCTCAGCACAGGCTACAACATTGTTGACTGGGACTTCTGCAAAGAAAACGGCATACCCGTTTGCAACATTCCGTCTTACAGCACAAATGCGGTTGCCCAGCTGGTATTTGCGCTGATTCTTGAGCATACAAACGCTGTTTCGCTTCACAGCAGTTCTGTTCATTCGGGCGAATGGTCAGCCTGCAAGGATTTCTGCTATTGGAAAACTCCGCTTTATGAGCTTGACGGCAAAACCCTCGGCATCATAGGTTTCGGAAAAATCGGAAAAGCTGTTTCAAAGATAGCTGAAGCTTTCGGTATGAAAGTGCTTGCCTGCACAAATCATCCCGCACCGTTCGGCAACGTTGAATTCTGCGAAAAAAATGAGCTTCTCGCTAAAAGCGATTTCGTTTCACTCCACTGCCCTCTCACTCCGCAGACCGAAAAAATGGTGAACGCAGATTTTCTTTCAAAAATGAAGAAAAATGCCGTGCTCATCAACACTTCAAGAGGTCAGGTTATTGATGAAACAGCGCTTGCGGACGCACTGAAAAACGACATAATAGCAGGTGCAGGTCTTGACGTGCTTGAAACAGAGCCGCCGAGAGCAGACTGCCCTCTTTTCGGGCTTGATAACTGTTATATCACTCCCCATATTGCCTGGGCAGGATTCGAAACAAGAGAACGGCTTATGAAAATCTGCCGCGAAAACGTTGAAGCTTTCCTCAGCGGAAAGCCCGTAAATCTCGTATACTGAGGAGCATATAAATGATTATTTCAAAAACGCCGATGAGAATGTCATTCTTTGGCGGCGGCACGGATTTTCCCGAATTCTTCAATGAATACGGCGGCTCCGTTATCTCAACAACATTCGATAAATACTGCCACGTCAACGTTCGTGAACTTCCCGATTTTTTTGATTATAAAACCTATCTTTCTTATGCAAGAATAGAGAAAGTCAATTCCGTTGATGAAATTCAGCATCCTGCCATACGCAACGCAATGAAATGGCTCTCTCTTGAAAAAATCTGCCTTAACTACGATGCCGACCTGCCTGCCAAAACCGGTCTCGGCACAAGCAGCGCATTCTCGGTAGGTATGCTCAACGCCCTTTACTGTATGCAGGGCATTGAAAAATCAAAGCGCGAGCTTGCCGACGGCGCAATTTATCTTGAACGCACCCTTTGCAACGAAGACGGCGGCATTCAGGACCAGATTGCATCGGCATTCGGCGGTTTCAACCGAATTGATTTCACAAAAGACGGCTATACCGTAACACCCGTTCGTTTTGCAGAAGACAGAAAAGAACGGCTCAACGACAATCTGATAATGTTTTTTACGGGACTTTCGAGATTTTCGTTTGATATTCAGAAAACGACAAAAAAGCTTCTCAGTAAAAACGCAGACCGTCTTCTCAAAATGATTGATATGGTTGATGAAGCCGAGGATATTCTCATAAACCCCAACCGTCCGCTCGATGATTTCGGTCTTCTTCTCAACGAAACCTGGCAACAAAAAAGAGGAATGAACTCCGAAATATCAACCGATTACATAGACGTTGCATACCAAAAAGCCATTGATGCAGGTGCTCTCGGCGGGAAATTGCTCGGCGCAGGCGGAGGCGGATGCCTTTTGTTTTACGTTACTCCCGATAACAAAGAAAAGGTCAGAAATGCAATGAAGGGTATGCACGAAATCAGATTCCGCTTTGAAAATGAAGGAACAAAAATCATCTGTAAAGATTAGGACTGCCGCTCTCAGGCAGTCCTCTTTTCTTGACATTATCTGCTTAATGTGATAATCTATAATTTGAATTTATACGTATAAACGGAGCATATCAATGATAAGAATTATCAAACCTGATTTTGTTTTTGAAGATGAAAGAGGCACTCTCACCCAGCTTATTCACGAAGGCTACAGCCAGATAAACGTTGTAACTTCCAAAGCGGGCGTTGAAAGAGGCAACCATTATCACGCTCTCAACCGCGAAGGCTTTTACGTTGTTGAAGGCAGTTTTCTTCTTGAGGCAAGCCTTGATGGCAAAAAAGAAAGCTATCAGTTCAAAAAAGGCGATATGTTTATTATCGAACCAAACGTTATGCACCGTTTTACTTATGTTGAAGATACCGTTCTTGTTGCGTTTTACGATAAGGGCGTTGAATTGCCCGACGGCACTAAAGACATCTTGGAGTGATTGATTTGGAAGCTATTGTGCTTGCAGGCGGATTCGGTACAAGGCTCAGGGAATGCATTGAAGATATTCCCAAACCCCTTGCGCCCATAGGCGGCTCTCCCTTTATCTGCCGTATTCTTGATTATCTTTATACGAACGGCATTCACAGAGTTATAATTTCAACGGGTTATCTTGCCGAAAAGATTGAAAACGCAATCGGCAGCAGATACAGAGGAATGACCGTCGGCTACAGCCGTGAAGATTCCCCTCTCGGCACGGGCGGCGGAATAAAAAAAGCGCTCGGCTGCTGCACGGAAAACGAGGTTGTTGTTGTTAACGGCGATTCGTTTTTTGACGTTGACCTTTTTGAAATGAAAAGGTTTCACGAAGAATCAGGCTGTCCTCTGACTCTTGCCGCAAAGCATATCGAAAACGCATACCGCTCGGGACTTCTGAATTTCAGAAACGGCAGACTCTGCGGTCTTCTTGAAAACGGAGTTGCTCCCTCGGGCTACATCAACGGCGGAGTATACTTTATAAAAAGAAATCTTCTTGAAAACATAGCGGAAGAAAAATTCTCGTTTGAAAATAAGATTCTTGCAAGCGGCAATTATGATATCGGTGTATATATAAGCGACGGTTATTTTATTGATATCGGTATCCCCGAATCATATAAGCTTGCAGAAGAAAACAAAGAAAAGCTTATCTCAAAAAGAACAAGGTGCGCCGTTTTTGTTGACCGTGACGGAACAATAAACAAAGATACCGTTCACCTTTTCCGTAAAGAAGAGTTCGAGTTTTTGCCCGATGCCGATAAAGCAATAGCCGAATTGAAGAAAAAGGGTTATCTTGTTATCGTCATCACGAATCAGGCAGGCATCGCAAAAGGGCTTTACAAGGCTGAAGACGTTGATATTCTTCATAATTATATTGATTCTCTTCTTGAAGAAAAATATTCCGTTATTGCCGACGGCTATTATTACTGCCCCCATCATCCGCAGGCGGTTATTGACGAATTGCGCATTGAATGCGAATGCAGAAAGCCCGGGCAAGGGCTTATTCTGAATGCAGCTGAGGATTTCAAAAAAATCGGTATCAATATTGATTTTGAAAACAGTTTTACCGTAGGCAACCGAATTTCAGACGTGCTCGCAGGCGTTAATGCAGGCACCGGTAAAAATATACTCGTCGGCTCGGATGAAACCGATGCTGACGGCATCGCATCAGACGTTTACGGCAGCTTTTATGAAGCTTCCGATAATATAAAGCAGGTGTTTTGATTTTGAAAAACGTTTATTTCATTCAGGTTGGATTTGCATTTGACAAATCTGTTTATCTGCCGTATGCAACGGGTACAATCGTTGCGTACTGCAAAGCACAGCCTGATATTGCCTCGGAATACAGTTTCCCCGAAATAATATTCCGCAGAGATGATACAGATGCTATAGTAAACAGTTTAAAAAATCCGTATATCGCCGCTTTTTCAACCTACGTATGGAATGTTGAATTCAATAAAGCTCTCGCAAAAGCTATTAAAGAGAAATATCCCGAATGTATCATTGTTTTCGGCGGTCACAGCGTTTCTCACCGTATGGAATTTCTCAAACACGATTATATAGATATCCTCACCCTCGGCGAAGGCGAAGAAGTAACTGCAAATCTTCTCCGTGCTCTGAAAAACGGCGATGATCTTTCGGATTGCACGGGAATCGCATTCAAAGATACTGACGGCAGCAACATTCTCACCGCGCCTCACTGCCCCGAATCAGTTGAGGATTATCCTTCGCCGTATCTCACGGGTGTTTTTGACTCAATCATCGAAAAGAATCCCAACCTTATGTTTGATACCATAATCGAAACAAACAGAGGCTGCCCGTATAACTGCGCTTACTGTGACTGGAGCAACCATAAAAAGCTCAGGCTTTTCCCGATAGAAAAAGTCAAGGGCGAATTGAAATGGCTTTCTGACCATAATATCGAATACTGTTTTTGCGCCGATTCAAACTTCGGTATGTTCGAGCGTGATGAAGAAATTGCGCAATATATCGTTGAGCTTAACAGCAAAACAGGTTTCCCCAAGGTTTTCAGACCTTGCTACGAAAAAAACAGTGCAGAGAGGGTTTTCAGAATTTCTAAAGCACTCAATTCCAAAGGTCTTGACAAGGGTGCAACAATGGCGTATCAGACTCTTTGCGACGATGCCCTCAAAAACATCAACCGAAAGAATCTGACTATGGAGCATTTTTCGGGTCTGATGTCGGATTATACAAAGGCAAATATCCCCACCTATTCCGAGCTTATTCTCGGTCTGCCCGGCGAAACAGCCGAAAGCTTCTGCCAGGGTCTTTGCAAGCTTCTCAGAGCAGGTCAGCATAATTCGATAAGCGTTTATTACTGCGAGTTACTGCCTAACGCACCGATGTGCGACCCCGACTATATGAAAAAGCATAAAATTGAGCCTATAAAAGTTCAGTTCAACCATATTCATTCCGCAAGCGGAAAGAAAGATAACGTTCCTGAATATTCGTATCTTGTCCGTTCAACAAGCACACTTTCAAGAGACGGCTGGGTATATTCAAACCTCTTCTCGATTTGCCTGCAGTGTTTCCACAGTCTCGGTCTGCTCCGGCATTTTGCAATTTACGCATATCATTCGCTTGGCATTGACTACTATGATTTCTATTCAAATCTTCTTGATTTCTGTTTGAACGATAACGGTCTTGTCGGCAGGCTTTTCAAAGATATAAAACAAAAGCTTGACGGCTCGCTTGAAGGCGACTGGAATCACTGCAACCCCGTTTTCGGCAACGTTACCTGGTTTTTTGAAGAAGGTTTATATCTTGAGATGCTTTATAACTCTGACGAATATAAAAAAATCATTGAGGAATATATAAAGCCTCTCATCAAAGATGAAAAAGTATTTGAAAATCTGAAAGCATATCAGATAAACTCGGTCAAAATGCCGTTTGAAAGCGAAAAAGTTTTCGAATGCGACTACGATTTTGCGGAATACTTCCGCAACGCTTCTTCCGATAGCGATAATACTCTTCAGCCTCAAAAAACAGCTTATACTTTCAAGGCGCAGAAGAAATACGAGGACTGGCCGACTTTCGCAAAAGAAACCGTCTGGTATGGCAGGCGTAAAGGCGCAACGCTTTACACCAACTCCATACAGAATGTTGAAATTAAACATATTTAACGAAAAACAGCTTACACGAATCCGTGTAAGCTGTTTTATTGCATTATATTTTTTTCTTTTTGGCTTTGGATTTTGATTTCTTCTTGTTTCTCGGATCAAGGAATTTCACCGTATCGTTGAAAACTTCGTCTGCAACAGAGCCTTCTTTTGATGCTGCATGCAATACCATATACATTCCCATTGCCGATAAGAAAACGTATTTCATTTCCATAAGCATAGGCACAACACCCATCAATGCAACTGCAAGATATCCGAATATTTCACCTGCAGACTTTTTCTTTATCAAAGCAAAAGCGGCAAGTGCAAACAAAACAACAACTGCGATTGCGGACGCTGCCGAATCCCACATCTCTGTCATCAGTGAATGGAAAGTTATTACAAATCTGTGGCAATATACAGTGTATGCGAACGAAGCAAATAATACGGGCTGAACGAGTGCAAAAACAATTTTTTTCCATATTGCAGAGTCTTTGAGTTTAGGCGAAAGACAGATGCAGGATATACCGATAGCCGCAGGAATACAGCTTAAAGTCAGCGACTGAATCTCGGGTTTTGCTGCCATTGATGACATAACGGCACCGATAACCGCCGTAACGGGCAGAAGATAAAAATTCTGTGCCAGAAGAACAACTGCAGACGTGAAAAGCAAAGAAAAAAATCCTTCTTTTGAAGTTGTTCCCATTCTGTGCGATAACGTCATGCCAAGAGTCACAATAACCGTTGCAACCGAAAGTATACCCTGAGCAGAAAATACTCTGTTCCACTTTCCTTCAATATTTGTAACGAAAAACAGCGAAAAAAGAATACCTGCTGCCGCTGCATACAAAATATACAGATATGATGTTTCAATAAAGTTTGCTCTCATCGTTTCGAAAAAGAGCAGACTTGAAAAAATAAGGGCAAAAATGATTGCTGAAATCTTTTTTTCTTTGGTATCCCAAGCAACATTTTTTATCATTTTCAACGGACCCCCTGTCCATTAATATTTACAAAAATTTTCTCCGTCAGTTTGACTTAATCGGATTTTTGTGATAAAGTAATTGTATTCTAATCATTCTGAACGGAAGTGACTTTTATGCTTGATATTCTTGTTACGGGCGGCGCAGGCTACATAGGCTCTGTTCTTGTGCCTTTGCTTTTGTCAAAAGGCTGCAAGGTTACCGTGCTTGATAACCTTTTTTATAATCAGAGTCCGCTTCTTGACTGCTGTGTTAACCCGAATTTCACAATGATAAATGCTGACGCACGCAACGAAAACGCCGTTCGCGAAGCGATGAAAGGCAAGGATTATATCATTCCCCTCGCCGCTCTTGCAGGCTTCCCCATCTGCGACAAAGAGGCTTGCTCGGCATATTCAATCAATTACGATGCCATAAAAATGATTCTCAAATTAAGAGAAAGCGGTCAGCGAATTATCTTTCCCTGCACCAACAGCGGCTACGGTCTTGGCGAAGGTGAAAAATTCTGCACCGAAACTTCACCCATAAAACCGATCTCAATTTATGGCAAAAGCAAGGTTGAAGCTGAAGCGGCAGTGTTAAGCGAAAGCGGAACAACCGCATTCAGATTTGCAACCCTTTTCGGCGCATCGCCGAGAATGAGAACCGATCTGCTTGTAAACGATTTTGTTTACAGAGCCGTTTTTGACAGAACTCTTGTTGTTTTTGAAGGCAATTTCAAAAGAAATTATCTTCACGTAAGAGATGCCGCAAACGCATTCTGGTTTGCCATTGAAAACTTTGAAAAGATGGAGGGCAATACCCACAACTGCGGTCTTTCCGACTCCAACCTTTCAAAAATTGAGCTTTGCGAAAAAATCAAAGCCATTCTTCCGAAATTCATCTATATTGAGGCCCCCATCGGTGAGGACCCCGACAAGCGAAACTATATTGTTTCAAACGATAAGCTCGAATCCCTCGGATGGAGACCCGAATTCTCGCTTGACGACGGAATAAAAGAGCTTGTGAAAGCTTATCAGATAATAAAAAACAATCAATTTTCTAATATCTGACTTTAAAGGATGCGTAATGCATCCTTTATTTTTTAGCCGACGTCAATCTGAACGGTCATAATATAAACGACAAAAGCTATAACCAACAACAATTTCTTGTTTTTAAAGAACTCTCCGAGCTGAGCCATTGTTGTTTTGAATCCCTCATCTTTAGTATAGAACATAAAGAAGAGGAAGCCAAACTGACAAAGCACTGCAGCCTGACACCAACGGATATAGTCAACTGCGATGATACAACCGATGGGTGCTGCAAAAACAGCAAGCATAAAGCATACAAAAACAAGCTTTTTGAGTTTGCTCTCCGTGTTCCTGATGCACATAATCCAAATTGCCCACATTGCAAGTGAGAAGGCACCTACAAACGAGAAAACAGACAGGAATTTGTGGAGTGAGAAGCCTCTTAAAACGTTGGTATAATAAAGCCAGCCTTTCACGTATTCCCACAGCGAATAGTTTTCAAGCTCTTCCATGGGGAACACATCTGAATATTCCGAAGTGGGAATATAGAAAAACTGCCAGCGCATATTTTCAAAAGCATCCTGCGAAAATTGACGCATACCTTTTGCTTCAATTACCTCGAGCATCTGCTCCGGAGTATAGATATTGGTATCAGGTCCGTTTGCAAGAGTCCATAATGCAACAACCGCCACACTCGCAATGCTGAGCACAAACACGGCCGATTTTGAAATTCTTCCGCGTTTTTCTGCAACTGCCATATACATTGCAACAAGAATAATCAGCGGAAAATACATAACAACAAACAACTGGTGCGTTAAAAATCCCGCAACGCATAACGCAGGAACAAGCCAACGCAACACTTTATTGTTAAGGAACACAACCGAAACAAGTGCGATTATGAAAAGATGCACGTCAAGGAATCCGAAGTTAACCGAAAACATATAGAAAGTAAACGTGCCGGTAGTAAGGAAAATCGCCGCAATAAGAGCCTGCGGTCTGATTTCATTTTCAACGTTCTTTATAACCTTGCCAACCAAAATTGACGTGATAACTATCGCAAGAAGCAGCATAACAGCGGCAAAGCCGTTTATCCACGCCTGCGTGGGGTGATCGGTCAGCAAGCTGACAACCGTACCCACCCAGGTTCTTGAAGCTTTAAGCATTGATAAATCAACAAGATAGTAAACAGTCATAAACTCGCCTACGTTTCCGATACGGAACGAGGTCATTGTGTATATTGCCTGACCCATCAAAAGAACGAATACTATAAGTTGATATTTAATGGCCGAAAAGAAGTTCAGCGCCTTTGTTTTCATGCCTTAAATCACCTCGGGTTTAAAAATTATATAAGTACCTTTGAAAGGAACTCTTTAAGACGGGGATGTTTGGGATTTGAGAAAAACTCATCGGGTTTATTCTCTTCCATAATAACGCCCTCATCCATAAAGATAACTCTTGAGCCAACTTCCTTTGCAAAGCCCATTTCGTGGGTAACAACAACCATTGTCATACCCGACTGCGCAAGCTCTTTCATAACCTCAAGAACTTCGCCAACCATTTCGGGGTCAAGAGCCGAAGTGGGTTCGTCAAAAAGCATAACTTCGGGATTCATTGCAAGAGCGCGCACTATCGCAACTCTCTGCTTCTGACCGCCCGAAAGCTGTGACGGATAGGAATCCGCCTTTTCGGCAAGACCTACTCTTTCAAGAAGCTCCATAGCTCTCTTGTTTGCTTCGTCTTTTTTCATCTTGCCGAGCTTTACGGGAGCAAGAGTAATATTCTTAAGAATTGTATGGTTATTGAAAAGATTGAACTGCTGAAAAACCATACCCATCTTTTCGCGGTGTTTATTTATGTTTACCTTCTTGTCGGTAATGTTAACGCCGTCAAATTCAATGATGCCGCCCGTAGGCTCTTCAAGTCTGTTAAGGCAGCGGAGAAAAGTTGATTTACCTGAACCGGAAGGGCCGATAACAACAACAACTTCGCCTTTTTTGATTTCGGTATCAATGCCTTTAAGAACGTCAAGATCACCGAAACTCTTTTTAAGACCCGTTACTTTGATAACAGTATTATCAGTGGTCACTGTTACGCAGCCTCCTTTCAAGAATGCTTACCAATTTTGTGAAGAACATAACAAGCACAAGGTAAATAACCGCAACAACTATAAGCGGCAGGAAAGCCGAATAAGTACGGCTTCTGATAAGGTCGCCCGCTTTTGTTATATCTTCAAGAGCAACATAACCTGAAACTGACGTTTCTTTAAGAAGAACGATAAATTCGTTTGCAAGAGTGGGAAGAACATTTTTGAAAGCCTGAGGAATGATTATTTTAATCATTGTCTGTGTGTAACTCAAACCAAGGCTTCGTCCTGCTTCAAACTGACCCTTATCAATCGACATAATTCCCGAACGGACAATTTCAGCAACATATGCACCCGAGTTGATACCGAATGCAAGTGCGGCAACAAGCACCTTGCTGTCCACAGAAACAAGAATAACATAATATATCAGCATAAGCTGAACAACAACGGGTGTTCCTCTTATTACGGTAAGATATATTTTTGAAATGAAGTTCAGAAACTTAAGAATAAATCTTCCGAAACCGTTTCTTATTGTTGAAATGTTATTATCGTGAGTTGACCTTATTATAGCAACTACAACACCGATAAAAACGCCAAGAAGCAACGCATAAAAAGTAACCTGAAGGGTTACGTAAAGACCGTCAACAAGCCACTTCCATCTTTCGCCTTCTGCAAAGCAAAAATAAAACTCGGTTTCTTCATACCAACGGTAAAATTCCGTATTAATAAACTTCTGATATAAGCCTGTGCTTTCTACCGCATTCCAGATTTTTCCGAACACAATCCAGAACAGTTCCTGCAAGGTGGGAAGCTCTTTGAAAAATTTGATTATTCTGTCGAACACCGAAGCATTATCAGATATAATTATTACATCGAGTACAGTATTTAAAAACATATGTATTCCCATTCTTTTTATTTCACCTATCATAAAAAATAGGGACGGGGGAAAACCCCGCCCCGTAACCAAGCTGATTTATCTGTTGTTCACTGCAACAAATTCCTTTGCGGGTTCATTATCGATAACAACACAATCAACCTTACCTGCTACAAGAGCCTGAACGGCATCTGCACCCTTGTTATAACGCTCAATCTGAGCTGTGGGAACGTCGATATCTTCAAGATCCCACGTTGTGTAGAGGTCGCCTGTTGTACCCTGCTGAACGCCAACCTTCCAGAGACTGCCGTCTGCCTTGGGAGCAAAGAGATCTTCTGCGCTTGTGATTTCTGAACCTTCCTTAACGATAACAACCTGAACGCCTGTTGCGTAAGGATCAGTAAAGTTAACGGACTGCTTTCTTTCGTCGGTCACTGTAAGACCTGCCATAATGAAATCAATCTTGCCTGCTACAAGAGCGGGGATTGTTGCATCAAAGAGCATATCTTCAATAACAAGTTTTTTGCCGAGAGTATCAGCGATAGCAGCTGCGATTTCAGCATCAATACCTATGATTTCGTCGCCTTCCTTGAATTCATAGGGAGGGAATTCAGCGTTTGTGCCCATTTTGATAACTTCCTTACCCTCTGCATCCTGCTGGAATACAAGGTCGTGTTCAACGCCTGAAATGTACTTATCCTGAATTTTCTTTACTGTACCGTTTTCGGTAAGTGTTTTGAGAGCTGCGTTGATATCGGCAAGAAGCTGAGTATCTTCTTTTGCAACTGCGATAGCATAATCTTCTGTTATGTATTCGGTATCAAGAATTGCGAGCTTAGCGTCTTTGTCTGTTTTGTTTTCTGCACCGCCGCAAGCACAGAATGATGTTGCAATCAATGAAATAACCGTAAGGATTGCAAGAATTTTTGCAAACTTTTTCATAGAGATAACCTCCAAAAATAATTTATGGTTGGATTATAGCATAATTATTTAAAAAAGTAAAGTATAAATGTATTTTTATAAGAAAAATATATACATTCATTCAAGAGCATTCATTGCCGCCTTGAAATCTTCGGGGAAATCGGCTGAAAATTCAAGTTTTTCACCCGTTACGGGATGTTCAAATCTGCTTTTTCCGCAATGAAGAAGCTGATGACCGATTTCAGGCATAAAATCGCCGTACATCGTATCGCCTGCAAGCACGTTTCCGCCGTACGCCATATGCACTCTTATCTGATGGGTTCTGCCCGTTTCAAGGCGTAAACTCAGCAAAGTTGCGCCGTCAAAACATTTTTCTGCCCTCCAGTTTGTAACCGCAGGCTCAACGCCGAGTTCATAGGAGCAGGCGCGCAGAGTTTTCATAGGATCGGGTCTGTAAATCGGCACGTCAACCCTGCCCTCACCGCTGAGATTGCCTTTGACAAGCGCATAATATTCCTTTTCTATTTTGCCTGCAAGCTTGCACGCAGAAAGAGGATTGAGCGCACAGACCACTATTCCCGAAGTGCCTTTATCAAGCCTTCCGACGGCTCTGAATGCGGCATTTCTGCCTTTTTTTGCAAGATGAGCCGCTACGGCATTCGCAAGCGTATCGCCCTGATGGTTATGGGTCGGATGCATCGCCATAAACGGTGATTTATTTATTACAAGTATATCGTCATCTTCATAAATGATATCAATTTCCGCATTGAGTGCCTCAGGCAAAACGTCGTCATCGGGGATTTCAACGCTCAGTATATCGCCGCATTTAAGACGGTCTATCGTGCGTGACTGAACCCCATTGAGTTTAAGAGCAAACTTTACCTTTCTCATAAGCCTTGCGGAATATCCGCAATAACCTCTCAAAAAATGAACAACCTTTCTGCCCTCATATTCCGCAGGAACGGTATAATCTATATTTCTCGGCATTTCACACCTTCTTTCGATTGAAAACGGTTACAATTATAACACAAACTGCGCCTCTTGTATAGCAAAAATTACAAATCAGTTACAGCCGGTTACAACAGTTTACAGTTTAATGTCAAAACCGTAAATTTTATTTACAAACCGAAATTTAAATGCTAAAATTCAGTCATCGGGGGGGATAAAAAATCCCGTAGAGTGACGGAAGCAATCCGAACTATGCCTGAAAGCGATTCTTTTCAACGCTTTTCGGCGTTTCGTGATTGAAAGGCGTCAGCCTTCCTGCTCACTCAGCCGCCAAAAATCATTTTAAAATCTTTCGCTTTCAGGTCGAAGATTTTTTATCGTGAGGATTTTTGGCTTATCAAGGCACAAAACGGAGCAAATCCTTGACGGATTTGCGAGTATTTTAACGAAGAAAAGGCGGAAATCATCCGATAAAAAACACAGTTCGGATTACTTCCGCCACTCTAAAAAGGAGGACAAAACTATGAAAAAGAAAACATTCAAAGCAATTATTGCGGCGGCACTTGCGGTAATTATGTTGATTCCCTGCTTATCGGCTTCCGCGGCAAACAACACTCTCGTATGGGATTTCTACGGCTATGAAGACGTCTATGACTATGCCGGCGAAATGAACGTGGGTACAACAAAAATTCCAGACGATGCATCGGATTACATCTGGTATTCATTTGACGTTCAGAACGAAGGCTTCTACTACATTCATTACAATTATTCTGATATGGATGTATGGTTCGGCATCCCCGAAAGCTTTGAAGGTCTGTCGGCATACAATGAAAAAGAATGCATCTATCATCCTTCCAAAGGAGGAGACGGCGCAATTTATTACCTTGAAACAGGCAAAACCATCGTAGGCTTTGATATGTTCTTCATCGGAGAAACAGCAGCGTTTGAAACCGAATATCTCGGTGCCGAAATAACCGAAATTAAGCCTCAGTACGACCTCATTTATAACTATGACGTTTATGAATATGAGTATATGGGTGAAAACATCTGTGAATTCGATGCGAATTTTGACATCACCTTCTCAGAAGGCAAAACAATAAACCACTATTATCTTGAAGGCACATCGGAAAAAGAAATAATCAAGGGCGAAAACACTTTCAAAACGGAAATCTATGACAAAGAATATGAATTCACTTCAAACGTGTATTATATCACCGATTATGTTGAAGGCGTTGAAATTTCAAACGTTGAAGACTATCTTTATGTAAGTGAACATTACAGAGGAATAGATTACAATTTCCCCGAGTATGAAACAATAAAGGTTAAATTCAAGGACGGTTCAACATACACTGTGTATATAAACGACAGCGGCGCAATCACTCTCCCCAACGGCAGAGAAGTAGGCTTCGGCTTTGATTTTACGGAAACGGATATCGGCAATTACTATCTTGACGTATATGTAGGCGGAGACTGTATTGCTTCATATAAATGTGAAGTTACCAAAGCGAGCCTTGAAGATAACATTGATATAATGACTCAGGTAAGCAGAAACCATCTTTCGCAAGCAGCTTACTACTTAAGCAGAGCTTTTGAAATTATGTTTGAAGGCGGTGTTCTCGGATTCTTCAACGGCGATATATCTGAAAGTATGATGAGAATAGAATGGGCAATCACATCGTTCACAGGAGTTTTCAACGAAATTACGTATTTTATATCTTATCTGCTTTCATAAAAATCTTGAAAAAACAATCAATCTGTGATAAAGTGAGTGGTAGAAATACCGCTCACTTTAATTTTTGGAGTTAAGTTATGAAAAAAGCACTTGCAATTATTCTTACTTTTTTATTTGTTTTTCTTTTTGCCTGCAACAAAAACGTCAATCAGAACGATCCCACTCAATCCCCCGGGCATTCCAATCCTCCTGTGCTGACAAAGGCAACCACAACAACTATGTCGACCACGGAGCCTGTAATTATTTCGGAATGGACAACAGACCTTCTGCCTGCCGAATTCCCCGCTCCGCCCGAAGGGACCTTTGCATTTGAGGTTGCAAAAGGCAACCACAAAACCGATGAAGGCAACTTCGTTTCGGATTGGGTGAGAATCAGATTTATCTGCCCCGAGCAGAATTTCCACACTTTCACCAACGGTATGACTGAACTCGGATATCTCGGAGGCTCAAAAAAGATAACCGACGGAACTTTCTATACCAGCGGATATCAAGGCTATTGGCAGAACGGAAAACACCTTGTAAGAATAAACAGCAGCTACATTTCACCGAACAGCAACTTAACAGTAACAATCGATATCGTTCCCGTAACCTATAATTTCCCCGCCGTGCTTTCGCCCGTGTTCCCGAAATTCAACGGTATAACCGCAGGCACGGGAGTTTACTGCGGTCACGATACGAACGGATTCCAGATTTCAGACAGCTACAAAGGCAGTTTTGATATCTACTGGCACTGGGAATTCAGATTTTCAAACTGTTTTGTAGGCGTTACTCTTGAAGAATTCGAAGCATACTATGAAACTCTCGGCGAAATGGGCTTTTCAGGCGTGATTTCCGCTGCAACGGTTGACGGCTGCGATATGCTTTCGGTTGACGTTAAGAAAAAAATCGGAGATACCGAATACGTCTGCCATTTGCTTTATAATCAGACGTTGCGAACACTTGACGCGGCTTATTCAAACGACCCTGTAATATACGAAACGCAACAGAATCATTAAAAAAGCAAGGACTGCTCGTAATGAGCAGTCCTTAATTTTATTTGGTAAGCACTACGGTCGTTATGCTTTTTGCAGGCAGCGTCAATCCCCTTGTAAATCCGCCGGAATAAGTGTTTTCGCAGTTATGGGTTGTGTCTGTAAGATGAGTTTCCATAGAGCCGTAAATACCGTAAAGCTTTATATCCTGAGGAGTCTCCTCGTTGTTGATAAGCACGATAACCGTTTCATCGTCATCCTTGAATGCGGTTGAAACTATCTTACTGTCGCCCTCAAAACTGTCAAGAACGTCAATTCTTGTCATACCCGTTTTTATGAAATTCGAAAACTGTTTATAGGCATAATATCTGTTATAAATAACAAGTTCGCCGTTGATAATCTCCATAAGCCCGTCTCCGTTGACGGCTGTCCAGCTCTGCCATGAAACAGCGTTCATAAGATTGAGATCCTGAGCGATAATATTTGCCATATACAGACCGCTGTCTATTGTTGTTGAATCAATTTTTAGCGGAAGCTCACACCATTCGCTCATCTCGAGCTTTTTATCGGGATACTGCGTTGCAAACTTATTGCCGACATCGGTTTTTACCCAATAATTATTATCAATCCAATAGCTGTGACCGCTGTATGTATCGCAGAAATCATTCAGAATTTCGCTTGCAAAAAACTTATCAATATATTCATAATATTCGGGCGAAAGCTGTCCGCTTTCAGGTCCGCTTAATTTATAGGGCGAATTGCGCTTCTGCATTTCAAGAGCAAAAAGTTCAAGCACTTCGACAGTTTCTTCGGCTGTATAGTGACAGCCTTCCTGACCGACCCATTCGCCGCCCCATTTCCACATAGGCTCGTTGATGGGCGAAATTGCGGTTACGGGATAGCCCTGCGCCACAAACCAATCGGCAATGGTCAGCACGTAATCAACAAACGCGGCATAGTTTTCTTTGGGAAGATTTGAGGCATATTCCGTAAGTCCTCCCGAAGCGTGACCGCTCGCAGTCATTGAAAAATGAGGGCTGTTGCAGAAAAGAATCACCTCTTTTGCGCCGTATTCAACAGCCATATCAAGCATTCTGCGCGCATTTGCATCTCGTGTGAAATCATATTCATATTCGCCCGTTTCTTCGTTGAGAACATAAAAACTTTCGGTGCGTCTGTTAACGTCCCAGATACGGCAATCGGGGTTTTCTTTTTCGCCGCCGCCGATGTTATAGCGGTAAATATCAAGACCGAGACCCGTTTCGTCATCATAGAGAAGCCTTGCAATTTCCCTGGCGGTTTCTTCGTCCGCTACGGTCTGTGACCACCACGCCGAGCTTGTGCCGAAGCCTTCAAAAGTCTGATGTTCCACGAATTTATTCACTCCTATCGACTGCGTTTTGTCATTTGTGAAAACAGAGAACGCAAATGCCTGAAGCCAGGCAAGAACAATGCACAGATATACTTTGACCACGGATATTCCCCCTTTATGCAGTAATTTTATCACGGATAAAAATAAGTGTCAATAATATTGACTTTTGAAACTGAAGTTTTATAATAAAAGCATATCAACAAAAGGAGAATCGCCATGATTTACGATACCGTCAAAAACCTCAGACTTTATTCCGGATTCAACCCCGCCTTTGAAGCGATTGCAAAATTCATCGAAGAAAACGACCTTAAAACAATGCCTTGCGAAAGCTTCGACGTTGCAGAGGGTATAAGAGTAAGCATTGCCGAATATGAGCCGAACACGGGCGGCAACTATGAGGCTCACCGAGATTATCACGATTTGCAGCTTGCGATAACGGGCGAAGAAGCAATCGACGTTTTACCCATTGAATTTGCCAAGGATTCAACAGGCTACAAGCCCGATATTGAGTTTTTTACTTCGCAGACCGCTCAGGCAACCCGTGTTGCGCTCACCGAAGGCACTTTTGCATTCCTTGCACCTGCCGATACTCATAAACCCTGCATAAAAATGGGTACCGATAAAATCAAGAAAGCTGTTTTTAAAATTAAAATCTGATTTTTCCGTCACCTGCTCAGGTAGTAGCAGGTGACGCTTTGTTTATAATACGGAACAACAAAAAAGGCAGGAAAAATGCCTGCACAGAGTAAAAACCAAGGCATAAATCCGAGCTTAAAAAAGAAGATTTCAGCAAGTCTGTTCCGCGTTTTTCTTATGCTTTCTTTTATTGCATCGGCGGCAGTAAAATCGCTGTAGCCTGCAAGATAAAACCACGATTTTGAGTACCTTTGAACAACGATAAAATAGAAAACCAGCCCTATAACGGCAAGGCAGATAATTCCGCCAAAAACGGCATATGCCGCACGCAGACTCACCGCATTGCGTGAACCGTAACCGATGAAAACCGCTGCGGATATAAACGGTATGATTTCAAACGCACCGAACCAAAAAAGCTTTATAAAGAAAAGTTTAATGCTGAGTTCACACGCCTTAAGAACATCCGAAAAGCCGATTGCAGGCATCAGAAAACGGCTTCTTCCGTTGGCGAGCATAAGAAATTTCAGCTGAAGAATCAGCCTCAGCGGAGAAATCAGAACAATAAAAGCAATCGGAGTCAGAGCAGAAAACACGGCAAGAAAAATTTCATTCTCCAAATAATAATTCAAAGCTGCGTTGCAAAAAGAAAATATCAGAACAAGCAGAAAAATCACCACCGAAAGGGGCAGAACTTTCATATATGAGCCGCAGATTGCTCCCCTTGCGGAAAGTTTTATTCTTGAATTCATATCATCACCACACAAAAAAATCGGGAAGATTTCTCTTCCCGATTTTGACTGTCGATAAAGTCGCTGAAACATAAACGAAATAATCTGTAGGGGTCTGCGACCCGACGACCCGAATGCACCGTCAGATGCATTTAAAATATGTGTTTATCAACACACAAAATGTTTTCGTTTATTTGACGTTTTTTCTCCCATCGGAGTACCTTTGTACACCTTCGGTCGAAAAAACGCCATTCAGCTTCCTTTTTCAACAGCCACACCTTGTCGAAAAACAAGTTTTTCGACAAGCTGAATCGGGAAGATTTCTCTTCCCGATTATTTTTTGCAATATTTTTATTTTATCCCTTAAAGACCGACAAAATCTCTGCACTTGTCAAGGAAGCCGAAAATCGCATCGGTCACGGGCATAACGTAGGTTTCGAATTTGTTATAATATGAATCGCCTGCGGGATATTCGGGAGCAACCGCGCCTTGAGCAAAATTACCCATGGGAATAACCCTGAGATTGGGTTTATCGTTCTGAATAAACTGTGTGTATTTGGGATTTGACCATACGTCAACGTCCTCGCCCGAATAAAGGAACCAATAATACATTTCCATTATTCCGTCGTGTGCATTTGAATGGAGCATATCCTTGATAAACCAGGTGTTTTCGGGCAGAATGCAGGTTGATGCATCAATAACTCCGTCAGGTGAAAGGTGATTGTGACCGCAGTCATTGCAAGCCTGAACGTAGCCCTCGCCGAGCGTGCCGTTAAGAGGCGCAACAGTTGCGCCTGCAGACGCATATTTTGTGTCAACGGTTGCGTCGCTGTTGTTATTCATAGCCTCAACAAGAGGTGTTCTCTGAATGTTATAGCCTGCAACAATCATAATGCGAACGCCGTTTTCAAGCGCTCCGTTGAGGATTTCATCTGCTCTGCACTGAACCTGATAGTGATAGTAATCAGCCTTTGCAATAAGACCTGCCTGCGTTTCGGGGTCGAGGTTGATTTTCTTTGCTTCTTCATAGCTTACGTCAGGCACAAATGCCCAGAGACCGAGAAGAGTGCCGAAAACGGGAGTCATAAGCTCGTCAAAAACCTTTGTCTGAAGTTCGGCAAGGAGTGTTTCGCCGAAGCCGAGAACAAGGTCAACAAGTCCGCTGTAATAAAGGAAATTGAAGAGGAACCAGAGCGCCGTATCGCCTTCGCTGAAGGGAGGATAGCCGTCTGTTGCATAGGCAAGAAGAGCATCGGCGTCAAGAGCAAGCTTTCTGCAGAGCAAATCGCCTGCAACGTCGGTGCCGAGAATGGGACAGCTCTGGAAAATGCAGGCATCAACGTCATCATAGCCATATTCGTTGAAATATGCCATTGTAACAACTCCGCCCATTGAAGAAGCGCGGAAATTAACTTTATCGTGACCCGTAAGCTCCTTAACGTGCTTCACAAAAGCGTTGAGCTGGCCTGCGATTTCAACGGGGTCAAGGCGCCAGTCATAGCTGAAATAATAGTCGTAGCCCTCGCCGTGAGTGGGGTCTGTGGGCAGTTCGTCGGGAATAATCGCAACGTTTTCTGCCGAATTGCCGTTGCCGTCAAGAGCCATTGCGCCCATTGCGTCATAAACCGCATCAATCAACACGTCGCCGAATCCGTTGTAATCTTTAAAAAGAAGCGACGGAATGGCGGGAAGAAGCTTGAAAACAAGCCCTACTATAGCCTCGGTTGAAGGTCTGAAAAGAGTTTTTTCGTTCTCTTCGCCCGGATTCTCATAGATATCGGAGTTACCGAGAGGTCCAACGTAAATTATGGGGTTTTCGCCGCAGTTGCATTTACCGTCAACCGCATAAGAAACGGGAGCGGCAAGCGAGAAGATTATTGCGACGGAAAGTATAACAGCTGTTATCTTTTTCACAAAATCAGTCCTTCCTGAATTTTATGTTTCATATTTTACCATAAAAAATTTCGTTGCACAACCCATTTTTTCTCTATAATGTAATATTTATTTTTAAAACAGTTGAAAATATGTATATATTTGTGTTACAATACCCGAAGCGGAAAGGGTGATTGAATTGGCGACAGACACAGAAAACAAACAGTCGGGTCTGAAAATAGATAAAAAAACCGTTGTTATCATCTGCATTCTTCTTGCGGCGGTTATGGCGTTTGCAGGAATACTTACTCAGGTTTTGCCTGCAGGCGAATTTCAAACCGAGTATAACGAAAAAGCGGGAAAAGAACTTATTGTAGAGGGTTCGTATCATTTGATTGATGAAAAGCTCCCGATATGGAAGATTATTCTCGCGCCCATTCTTGTTTTCGGAACGGAAACAGCGCTGACCGGCGGATTGATTATTGTATTGATAACTCTCGTAGGCGGAACGTTCCTTATTCTTGATAAATGCAACGTTCTCAAATATATAATGGCAACCATAACCCGTAAGTTTCAAAAAAGAAAGTATCTTTTGCTGAATCTTATGATTCTTGCCTGTATGCTTTTAAGCTCAACGGCAGGCATACTTGAAGAATCCGTTACCCTTGTACCGATAGCGGTTGCTATTTCGCTTGCGCTCGGCTGGGACTCGTTTGTGGGTCTCGGAATGAGCCTTATCGCCATCGGCTTCGGCTACACAGCGGCAACCTTCAATCCGTTCAACGTTCTCACCGTTCAGAAGCTTGCAGGACTTGAACCGTTTTCGGGTACCGGCTACAGAATCATCGTATTCGTCGCCGTTTATCTTGTTCTTGCGGGATTTATGACGGTTTATGCAAAGAAAATTGAAAAGAATCCCAAAAAGTCAATCTGCTATGAAACAGATATCGCTCTTCGTGAAAGATACAGTCTTGACGACGGAATTTCGGTTTTAAACGATAAAAAAATCAAGAAAGCTACCCTTGCATTTCTTATCTGCCTTACCTGCGCAATTATATGTATTATTCTTGACTACGTTCTGGAATTAAGCGGAGCACTTTCGATGGGCGGAATGGGTGTGCTTTTCCTTATCGGCGGAATTCTTGCAGGCATACTCTCGGGTATAAAAGGCAAAAATCTTCTCAAAACGTTCTGGGAAGGCATCAAAACAGTTGCCCCCATTGTTCCCATTATCGTAATCATTCTTTCAATTACCTACATACTTGACGAAGGCAATATCATTCATACCATTCTTAACTTCGTATATAATCTCATAGACGGTGTTTCGCCGTACACGGCAATACTTCTTCTTTTTGCTTTTATTGTTTTCCTTGAATTCTTTGTAGGAAGCAGTACCGCAAAAGCCTTCCTTATTATGCCGATTATAGTTCCTCTTGCACAGATGGTAGGCTTGAAAGAACAGAGCATTGTTCTTTCCTTCTGCCTGAGCGACGGTTTCACAAATCTGCTCTACCCCACAAGCGGAATTATGATTATCGCAATAGGACTTGTAAATATTTCATACGGCAAATGGCTTAAATTCTCGTGGAAGCTCTTCGCACTTGAGGGCATTCTCTCGGTCGCGCTGATGCTTATTGCGGTGGCAATCAATTATCAATAAGGTGATAAAATGAAACTCAAATTCAATGCTGACGGCAAGTTCAAAATCCTTCTTTTCGGCGATATTCACGAAGCGGACGATTACGAAACAAGCCTCAACTTCAAAGATATGCAAAAGCTTATGGTTGCTGCGCTTGACGAATACAAGCCCGATTTGTGCGTTCTTCTCGGCGATAACTGCAACACAACCTGCTTTGAAGAATCGCCCGAAAAATTTGAAAAAATGCTCCGTGCGGTGGTAGCTCCCATCACAGAGCGCAAAATTCCCGTTGCCGCAATTCTCGGCAACCACGAACACGACCACGGTCACGAAGACGAAATCGTAAAAATCTACAGCAAAATTGAAGGCTGTTTAACAAGAAACGATACTCCCGATGAAGTTACGGGCAATGCCAACTTCAAAGAACTGATTTATTCGTCAGACGGCGAAAAACCTGCTTTCTGCCTTTGGTTTATTGATTCAAACAACTGCCACGAAAACAGAGAAATCTCTCATTACGACTACGTTCACACCGATCAGATTGAGTGGTTTGAAGAAGAAAGCGCAAAGCTCAAAGAAATAAACGGCGGCAAACCGATGCCCTCTTTTGTGTTTCAGCACACCCCCGTACCCGAGGAATATAATCTTCTCAGAAAAGCAAGATTTTGGGAGCTTCCTATTGCGGTAAGGGGATACAACACAAAGCGAGGAACTCTCTACGTTGGCAAAAAAGGCGTTGAGGGCATTGTTGGAGAAGGACCCTGCTCTCCCGACGTCAACAACGGACAGTTTGCCAGCTGGAAAAAGGTCGGCGGCGTTATCGGCGCATTTTTCGGCCACGACCATCTCAACGATTTTGCAGGATGGACAGACGGCATCTTCCTTGCACAGCACAGAACCGCAGGCTTCAGAGCATATACCGACGGCTGCAGAAGTTGTGTAAGGCTTGTTACCATTGATGAAAAAAATCCCGAAAAATTCACTCACGAGCTGAAACGTTTCAAGCAATTTGGGCTTAAATGCGAATGCCTCGGTCCGATTTTCAGAAACATTTCAGACAGACAAAGCCTGCTTCTGCATATTGCAGGATACGTTGCAGGCGGTATGGCAGGCACGGCAGCATTAGTATTCATAATAAAATTTCTTATAGAAAAATTCGGAGGTTGATATTATGTCAGAAAACAAAAAACTCAGCCCGTCTATTCTCCTGAACGTTATCCTTTTCGGATTTATGGGTCAGGTTGCATGGGCGGTTGAAAACAACTTTTTCAATCTTTATATGCTGAAAATCGGCGGCGATATGCGCGATATTTCCGTTATGATTGCCGTCAGCGCAATCGTTGCTTTCCTCACAACGCTCTTTATGGGCAGTCTCAGCGACAAAATCAACAAGCGTAAGATTTTTATCTGCGGAGGCTACATACTCTGGGGTCTGACCGTTATTGCTTTTGCGGTTATCAACCCTGAATTCATCGCAAAAATCCTTGGCACAGACGTAGGTGCCGCCGTTTCTGCTACCGTTATTCTTGTTATCATTATGGACGGACTGATGACCTTTATGGGTTCAACCAGTAACGATGCAGCATTCAATGCGTGGATAACCGATATCGGCACTTCATCAAACAGATCAAAAATAGAATCGCTCCTTGCAATCATACCCGTTGTTGCAACTCTTGCAGTCACAGGTTCATTCGGTGCTATTTTCGGCAACAATAAAGATGTTGGTCAGAGAGAATATTCAATTTATTTCTTTGTTCTCGGCGCTGTTGTTACCGTTTGCGGTATCATAGGCATTTTCTCGGTTAAGGAATCAAGAACAAACGTTAAAACCACTGCAGGCTTCGGCGAAACTCTTATTTACGGTTTCAAACCCTCTGTTATCAAAAACAACAAAAGTCTTTATATTTCACTCGCTTGTATGGGTATATTCTCGGTTTCAAGTCAGGTATTCTTTCCTTATATTTTCATCTATCTTGATAAGCATCTCGATATGTCAGCCCTCGGCTCAATGCTCACTCCCGGCGTAATAGTTTTTGCGGTATTTTTTGTTGTAATTCTTCTTGCCGCTCTTGTTTATATCATTATTATGAGCGATAAAAAAGGCAAGGCACCTTACCTCTATCCTGCCGCAACTTTCTATATCATCGGCCTTATCCTTGTGTTCTTTGCGGATGATAATATTCTCTATTTCCTTTTCTCCGCACTCATTACAATCGTAGGCTACGGACTTCTTATGATTATGCTCGGTGCCGCGGTGCGTGATTTCACCCCCGAAGATAAAACAGGCCAGCTTCAGGGCATAAGAATGATATTCTCGGTTCTTGTACCTATGCTTATCGGTCCCACTGTTGCAGAAAGAATTTCAAACGCATACTCGGTTACAACATATACAAACGACTACGGCGAAGTTCTTGCAACACCCGCACCGCATATTTTCCTTGCCTCGGCAGCTATCGGTGCGTTGATTATCATCCCCCTCTACTTCCTTTCAAAAGAATTTGAAAAGCAGAAGGCTCTCAAAAAATAATTTCAAAAAGAGGTTTCTGAAATGCACATTATAATTGTAGGCCTCGGCAAGCTCGGTATGACAATGACAAAACAGCTTGTAAACGAAGGCCACAGCATAACACTTGTTGACATCAATAACGAAAAGCTCGAATATGCAGTAAATACCTATGACGTTATGGGCGTATGGGGCAACGGCGCAACGTGCGAAATTCTTGAAGAAGCGGGTGCAGAAAAGGCAAAACTCATTATTGCCGCCACCCCTTCGGATGAGCTTAACATTCTCAGCTGCCTTATAGCCAACAGAATGGGTACCGAAAACACCATTGCACGCGTTCGCAACCCTGACTACGCGGCTCAGATGCAGTTTCTCCGCAACGAACTCGGCATTAATATGATTGTTAACCCCGAGTTTGAAACAGCAAACGAAATTTCAAGAATTATCCGTTTCCCCTCCGCCGCAAATCTCGATTCATTTGCAAGAGGCAAAATCGAAATGGCAAGCATCCGCATTCATTCGGATAACGTTCTCTGCGGACTGGCGCTGTATGATCTTCGCAAAAAAGTTAAGGCAAAGGTTCTTGTATGCGCCGTTCAGCGCAACGACGAAGTGTATATCCCCTCGGGTGATTTCATTATCAAATGCGATGATATAATAAGTATCACAGGCACACGTTCCGAACTCGGCTCGTTTATGAAGCAGATCGGCGTTTATAAACACAAGGTTAAAAACGTTATGATTATCGGCGGCGGAAGAATAGGCTACTATCTTTCAAAGCTTCTTTCAGATACGGGAAGAAACATAAAGCTGATTGAACACAGCAACGAAAAATGTTTTCAGCTTGCGGACACTCTCCCCGATGAAGTTACCGTTATTCACGGCGACGGCACAGACCAGGATATTCTTGAAGAGCAAGGAATCGAAAGGCAGGACGCACTTGTTGCGCTCACGGGCATCGACGAAGAAAACATCATTGTTTCTATGTATGCAGAGTCAAAAGGTGTTCATAAGGTTATAACCAAAGTTAACCGCCATTCATATTCAATCCTCGGCGATATCGGTCTTGAAACCGTTGTTTCTCCTCAGGTTGTTGCAGGTAATCTTGTTACCCGATACGTCCGTGCGCTTCAGAACTCCGCAGGAAACTCACAGATTCAGACTCTTCACAAAATGATCAACGGCAAGGTTGAAGCGGTTGAGTTTATTGTTCCCGAAGATGCTGGATATGAAAATATTCCGTTCAAGAATCTCAATTTTCTGCCCAACATTCTTGTTGCCTGCATAATGAGAAACGGAAAAATCATCTACCCCGGCGGTGATGACGTTATGAAGGCAAACGATAATATAATCGTTGTCACGGCAGGCAGAATTCTTGAAGACCTGCACGATATTTTTGCTTGATTTATCGGAGATAACCCATGAATTACAGAATGATTATGTATTATATCGGCAGAATCCTGCTTGTTGAAAGCGTACTGCTGATTTTTCCTGCGATCGGTGCGATTATATACGGCGATAATACTCTGATTGCTTTTGCTGTAACCATTGCCATTCTTGCCGCAATCAGTCTTATAGCAATAAAGAAAAAGCCTCAAAAAACAAACATCTATGCAAAAGAAGGCTACGTAATAGTTGCTCTTTCGTGGATACTGATGTCATTTTTCGGAGCAATGCCGTTCTTTATCAGCGGCTATATTCCGAATTTTGTTGATGCGTTTTTTGAAACGGTTTCAGGCTTCACAACAACAGGTTCAACCATACTTTCAGACATTGAGGCTCTTCCGAAAAGCTTGCTTTTCTGGCGAAGCTTCACCCATTGGATAGGCGGTATGGGTATTCTTGTTTTCGTTATCGCCATTATGCCGAAAACAGAAAGCCACTCCATGCACGTTATGAGAGCCGAAGTACCCGGTCCGACGGTCGGCAAGCTTGTTTCAAAGCTCAGGGCAACGGCACGAATTCTTTACGGAATCTATTGCGTTCTGACTCTTGTTCAGATTGTTATGCTTTTTGCAGGCGGTATGCCTTTGTTTGACTGCATTGTTAACTCATTTGCAACTGCGGGTACGGGCGGATTCGGTATTCTCAACAAAAGCATTGAAGGATACAACAGTCTTTATTCCGAAATTGTTATCGGCATGTTTATGCTCATCTTCGGCGTAAACTTTAACCTTTATTATATGATTCTGATCAAACACGGCAAGCAGGCTGTCAAGAGCGAAGAATTGCGCTGGTATATCGGAATCGTTGCAACCTCGGTAATCGTAATTGCGCTCAGCCTTATAAATGCCGATTATGATATCGGCTATTCTTTCAGACACGCATTTTTCCAGGTTTCTTCAATTATAACAACAACCGGTTTTTCATCCACCAATTTTGACGTATGGCCCGTCACCGCCAAATTCATAATCGTTCTGCTTATGTTTATCGGCGCGTGTGCAGGTTCAACGGGCGGCGGAATAAAGGTTTCCCGTCTGATAATTCTCATCAAAAGCGGATTCAGGGATATCAAAAAAGCCGTTAATCCGCGCAGTATGGAAACCGTTAAGGTTGACAGAAGAACGGTTGATGAACCCGTTGTTAAAAGCGTATCCGTTTTCTTTGCAACTTATATGATCGTTATGATTGTATCTATGATCATAGTTTCGCTTGACGGCAAAGATCTTGTTACAACTTCAACGTCAGTCATAGCCTGTATGGGCAATATCGGTCCCGGTCTCGGAGGCGTTGGTCCTTACGGCGGTTTCGCAGATTTTTCAATATTAAGCAAGCTTATGCTCTGCTTTGATATGCTTGCAGGCAGACTTGAACTTATTCCCATGCTTATGCTCTTCTCCCCCTACGCATGGGCAAGAAAATATTCATAAAAAAACAAGCTGTGTTTTCAATAAAACACAGCTTATTTTATCTTTGTTATTTTGTTTCCTTTTACAAGATATGCGTTTTTGGCAAGGTCAATTATCGGCTGGTCGTTGAGTGAATCCGTATAGAAATTATCTATTACCGCATCGGGATATTTTTCTTTGAATGCTTTCACCTTATTCTCGCGGAAACAGAGATTCAGTATTTTTGAATTTGCCAGATCGGTTTCTGACGAAACGATGTTTTTTATGCCCACCCTTCTGCCCATTTCGGCAAGCACAACGTCAAAGCTTGCGGAGAGAATAACGTCATCGTCTTTTCTCAAATCAAAATAAAAGGGTTTGATTTTGTTGATATTTCTGTCCCAGAAGTTTCTGATATGCTCTTCAAGATTGCCTGTTTTTCTGCAATACTCCTCAACGATAACGCCGTATTCGGACATTGCTTCATCTATTGTTATTTTCTGCGCTTTATAATCCACAAGTGCTTTTATAACTTTCGGTATATAGGTCAGCAGTGAAAGGTCTCTTTTCAAAAAATAAAGGAAGAAATCAACAACCGATTCGCCATTATATATTGTATTATCAAAATCATACACGTTCATTCTCTTCACCTGCCTTTAAGCGAGTATATTTTATTATTATAACAGCATAGGATAATTTTATTTTTCTGAATTAGAATTATATAAACAAATTTCTTATATTGATTCTCGATTCCTTCAGTGATATAATAAAATCCGCAGAAATGGAGAATCAGAAATGAAAGATAAAACTTTTTACAAAGCATTTTTTACTATGACCGTTACAATGGCGTTTCAGAATCTCATTGTTTTCGGCGTTAACCTTGCAGACTCCGTTATGATGGGCGCATATAACGAAACCGCACTCAGCGGAGTGGGAATCTGTAACAACATTCAGTTTTTTCTCAATATGGCGGCAACGGGCGTTGCATCGGGAATGACCGTTATTGCTTCGCAATATTGGGGCAAAAAAGAAAAAGAACCGATTTTTAAGGTTTCGGCAGTAGCAATGTGGATAGGAATCATCCTCACTGCAGCTGTGTTTTTGTTTGCCGCTCTTGCGCCCGAAACACTCATACGTCTTTTCACGGATAAAGATGCGGTTGTTGAACAAGCCGTTATGTATCTCGATATTATAAAGCATACGTATCTGCCGTTTACGTTAACAACCGTTATTCTGTCCATTCTCAGAAGTGTTGAAACGGTAAAAATCGGCTTTTACGTTTCTCTTTCATCATTTGCCGCAAATATTCTTCTCAATTATATGCTCATTTACGGAAAATTCGGCGCTCCTGAAATGGGGGTAAGAGGCGCGGCAGTTGCAACGCTCATATCAAGACTTATTGAATTGCTTGTTGTTGTTATATACATATTATATATAGATAAAAAACTGAAGATGAAGATATATCATCTTTTCAAAGCAGATAAGCAGATGTTTGCGGATTATATCAAAACAGGTATGCCGCTGATGATGAGCAGCATATCGTGGGGAATTGCAATGAGCATTCAGGGTGCAATAATCGGCAGGCTTATCGAGAGCGCAATAGCAGCAAACAGCATTGCAACAACTCTTTTTCAGGTTGCAACGGTTATTGCGTACGCCTCAAGCAACGTCGCCTGCGTGCTAATCGGCAAAACGATAGGTGAAAATCAACCGATGGAGATTATAAAACGGCGAAGCAAAAACCTTCAGCTGATTTTTCTTGCAATCGGTGTTGTATCAAGTTTGGTTCTTCTTGTTTCAAAAAATCTTATAATCGGTTTTTACAATGCAACTCCGCAGACCGTTGAAATCACAAATCAGTTTATATGGGTGCTTTGTGTTACAATCATAGGTACGGCATATGAAGCCCCTGCCCTTTGCGGAATTGTTTCAGGCGGCGGCGACACCTCTTTTGTGCTTAAAAACGATATTATATTTATGTGGCTGATAGTATTGCCGCTGAGCTTTTTGAGTGCGTTTGTTTTCAAATTCCCCGTTGTTGTAACCTTTGCCTGCCTGAAAGCAGACCAGGTGCTCAAATGCGCCGTTGCTCTTGTAAAAGTCAACAGATTCAACTGGATAAAGAAGGCTACAAGATAAAAGATTTTTGCGGCTTGACTCAATAAGATGAAGAAGCCGTTTTATCCGAACGTAAGGCGTATTAATATACGTTGAGTTCGGAAAAACGGCTAAAAAGAAACACAATACAACTTTTTAAATTTATATCTATATAAAAAGGTTTGCAAAGGTATAATCCCTATGCAAACCTTATTATTATTTATTCAGTTTCTTTTGTTCTTCGCTTAGTGAGACAAGCCGCATTATGATACACTTCTTGCTTTTGGCTTAGAAACCTTGGGCGGAGGAGCAAGTTTTGCTCTTTTGCTGTTTGGGTTACGCTCAATCATAGGCTCTGCGCCATCGTTAACGCTTGCGGCTGTTATGCACACTCTCTCAATCGTCGGGTCTGAAGGTACGTCATACATAGCAGGCATAAGCACGCCTTCAATAATTGAACGCAAACCTCTTGCGCCCGTTTTCTTTTCAAGAGCCTTATCGGCAATAGCCTCAAGTGCCGTGCCGTCAAACTCAAGTTCAACTCCGTCAAGCTTGAAAAGTTCCTTATACTGCTTTACAACCGCATTTTTTGGCGTTGTAAGTATCTTGACAAGAGCATCTCTGTCGAGCTCTTCAAGAGTTGTAACAACGGGAAGTCGGCCTACAAGCTCGGGAATAATGCCAAACTTTACAAGATCCTGCTGAATAACCTTACCCATAATGTTTTCTTTTGCAGACTCTGATTTGCTCTTTATCTGTGCGCCGAAGCCGAGAGTTGAACCTTCCGAGCGTTTTTCGATTATCTTTTCAATGCCGTCAAACGCACCGCCGCAGATAAAAAGAATATTTGAAGTATCAATCTGAATAAACTCCTGCTGAGGATGCTTTCTGCCGCCCTGAGGAGGAACATTCGCAACCGTACCTTCAATAATCTTAAGGAGCGCCTGCTGAACACCTTCGCCGCTCACGTCTCTTGTTATTGAGGGATTCTCGCTCTTACGGGCAATTTTATCAATTTCGTCAACGTAGATAATGCCTCTTTCGGCGCGCTCTATATCAAAATCCGCTGCCTGAATGATTCTGAGAAGAATATTCTCAACGTCTTCACCTACGTAGCCTGCTTCCGTAAGGGTTGTTGCGTCAGCAATGGCAAAAGGAACGTCAAGAATTCTTGCAAGAGTCTGGGCAAGCATGGTTTTGCCAACACCCGTGGGACCGAGAAGAAGAATGTTGCTCTTCTGAATCTCAACGTCGGTTGCACCCTTGCTGCCGATACGTTTATAATGATTATAAACGGCAACGCTGAGGGCAATTTTTGCCTTTTCCTGACCGATTACGTATTCATCAAGCATAGTCTTGATTTCATGGGGCTTCGGAAGTGAACCTGCATCAAAATCAGAATGGTTGTGATGGCTCGGCTCTGATTCGATTATCGAACAGCAGAGTTCAACGCACTCGTTACAAATATATACGTTAGGGCCTGCAATAAGCTTATCTACCTGATTCTGCGTTTTATGGCAGAATGAACAGGAAACCCTTTTTTCGTCATCTCTGGGCATCATTTGCCTCCTGTTTATCTTTTATCAATTACCTTATCAACAAGGCCGTATTCCATAGCTTCCTGAGCGGTGAGGTAATTGTCTCTCTCTGTATCCCTTGCGATTTCTTCGATTGATCTGCCTGTGTTTTCTGCAAGAATTCTGTTGAGCTTTTCTCTGGTCTTGAGAATATGGTCTGCAACGATTTTTATTTCGGTTGCCTGACCTCTTGCACCGCCGAGAGGCTGATGAATCATAATTTCACTGTTGGGGAGAGCAAATCTCTTGCCCTTTGCGCCCGATGAAAGCAGAAATGCGCCCATCGATGCAGCCATACCCATACAAATAGTTGAAACATCGCACTTGATGTACTGCATTGTGTCATAAATAGCCATACCCGCAGTTACGGAACCGCCGGGGCTGTTGATATAAAGGCTGATATCCTTTTCGGGGTCCTGACCCTCAAGGAAAAGAAGCTGTGCAACTACAATGCTTGCGGTTGTATCGTTCACCTCATCTGAGAGCACGATAATTCTGTCATTAAGGAGGCGTGAGAAAATATCGTATGAACGCTCGCCTCTGTTAGTCTGTTCAACAACATAGGGTACCAATGCCATAATAAATCAATCCTTTCTCCGCAAATAAGAATGAATAAACCGGCGTAAAAACCGGTTTATTCTTTATGCTCATATTTAAGTATAGTAGAATTTTCGGCTGATTATTCAGCTGCTTCCTCTTTCTTTTCTGCTGCTTTCTTGGTTGTTTTCTTTGCAGCAGGCTTCTTTGCGGGCTTAGCTTCTTCAGCTGCGCCTTCCTCTGCAGGAGCTTCTTCCTTTTTCTTTGCAGCCTTCTTGGCAGCGGGCTTCTTAGCCTTTGCCGAATCAATTACAAGCTTGAATGCATCCTGCTTTGCAAGCTCTGCTGCAACCGTTGCTGCAGGAACAAGTTCCTTAATCTTTTCAACGTCAAGCTGATACATTTCAGCCATCTTTGCATATTCTTCTTCAACAGCTTCGTCTGATGCCTTGAGACCTTCAGCTTCGATAATCTTTTCGATTGCAAGATCAATCTTAACTTCTGAAACTGCACGCTCCTTCATCTGACCCTGGAAAGTTTCCTTGTCCATACCCATATACATAAGATATGTGTCAAGGTCGATGCCCTGCTGAGCAATTCTCTGTGCAAATGAATCAACGTCTTCCTTAGCTTTGTTATCATACATACACTCGGGAATTTCGCCTTCAACGTTTTCAACAAGAGCTGCAATAACAGCATCTTCGAATGCGTGCTGTGCGCTCTCCTGCTTTCTCTTGAGGATGTCTTCTTCAACACCCTTCTTGAGTTCGTCAACTGTTTCGTATTCGCCCATATCCTTTGCGAATTCGTCATCAAGCTCGGGAAGTTCCTTAACCTTGATTTCGTGAAGCTTAATCTTGAAAACTGCATCCTTTGAAGCAAGCTCGGGAGCGTATGCTTCGGGGAAAGTTACGTTTACATCAAATTCTTCGCCGATTGAGTGACCGATAATCTGCTCTTCAAAACCGGGAATGAATGAACCTGAGCCGATTGTAAGCTCATATTTTTCAGCTTTGCCGCCGTCGAAAGCAACGCCGTCTACAAAGCCTTCGAAGTCGATAACTGTGATATCGCCATCCTTAGCTGCTCTGTCGTCAACATTAACGATTCTTGCGCCTCTTTCAAGCATATGCTCGATTTCGTGGTCGATTTCATCCTTTGTTACCTTTGAATCTGCCTTTTCAGCTGTAAGACCCTTGTAGGCCTTAAGAGTAATTTCAGGCTTAACGGTAACGTTGAAGGTCATAACAACGCCTTCTTCTTTGCTCATTGTTTTAACGTCAAAATCACGGGGCTGGTCAACGGGCTCGATGCCTGCTTCTTCATAAGCAGCCTGAACTGCTTCAGGGAAAACGATATCAAGAGCATCCTCGAAGAATACTTCTTTGCCGTAGAGCTTCTCAATCATCTGAAGAGGAGCCTTGCCCTTGCGGAAACCGGGAATCTGGATTGACTTTCTCTGCTTAAGATAAGCCTGCTGAACAGCAGCATTGAAAGCATCTGCCGCAATAGCGATTTCAACTGAATAAGTGTTTGTTTCTGTTTTGTTTGCTGATACTAAACTCATTTCGAATTCCTCCATTCTACTTTTACCCATAAATTATAACAAATAAATTTTCAAATTTCTATATATATTTGTATATATTTATTTTTTCTTATGTTTGGTTAATTTTTCCGTTTTTTTTAGCTTTGTTTTGTTCAATTTGACATATTTCAATACACCAGCGCAGGACAAAACTGCAAAAAATCGCTTGAAATAAGAGAAAATCTTATTCCGTCGCTCTCGCCGACGAACGCACCTGCATGAGAATAGGAATGCAGATGACCGTAATAACAGCGAGTTATTTTCTCTTCAACGAGCACATCGTATATCTCGTCGCATTTCTGAGTGAGATTAAGCGGCGGATAATGAAGAAACACTACGGGCTCAAGTCCCGTTTCTTTTGCCGCGGCTATTGAAGCCCGAAGCCTGCCTGCTTCACGAAGCACAACCTTTTTATCTGCATCGCTTTCAGCATCAAAAAACCAGCCACGTGTGCCGCAAATTGCAAAATCGCCTGCAGTGTAGGTGTTATTATGAAGTATGTTTAATGAATTCAAAGAATACTTTTCAAAAAACTCATCCGATTTCTTTTTGGTTGCCCACCAATAATCGTGATTGCCTTTAAGGATTATTTTTTTGCCGGGCAGCGAATCAAGAAATCTGAAATCCGCAAGCCCTTCTTCAAGATTCATACACCAGGAAATATCGCCCGCAACGACAACCGTATCTTCATCGGTCACAAGCCTGCGCCAATTCTTTTCAAGCCGCTGCTCATAATCTGTCCAGCCGCCGAAAACATTCATTGACTTACCCGTTGCGATGGAAAGATGAGTATCTCCGATTGCAAAAAGAGCCATAAGCAAATCCTTTCCTGAAATAATCAAAGATAATCCGTAAATACTATTATCACGGATATTTTCCGCAATAACAATTAAGGAGAGAAACAAAATGGAAAAAGAAATCGGTGCAATTACCTGCTTTGCAAAAAACTGCGTTTATCACAAGGGTAACACATCATGCACTGCCGGCACAATCGAGGTTGGCAATTCATCAGCCTGCAACCGCGGCGAAACACAGTGTTCAACTTTCAGACTCAACGACAATGCTGTTTGCGAAGCAAGAGGCGCCTGCGATCTTTAAATTCCAAGCATATTAAACACAACGCCGTCCATGCTGTCCTTTGAACAGCAGCCGTCAAATCTCACTGCCTTGTTGCGGAGATTTGCAAGCTGTTCGGGGCAGCATTTGCCTGTTACTTCTGCAAGCTTTTCAACCATTTCAAACTCATCAAGACCGTCTGTTTTGCCTGCAACGGCTTCAAGAACTGCTGCGCTGAATTTGAAGGGGCTTGCTGTTGATGCGATAACGGCAGGAGTGGTGTCACCTGTCTTTTCTTTGTAGTCATAGTATACTTTAACTGCAACCGCAGTATGCGTATCGCAAAGATAATTCTTTTCGTTGAAAACCTTTGCAATTGTTGCTTTTGTATCGTTATCATCACAGCAGCCTGCATCAAACAATGTTTTTATTGTTTCAAGAGTTGCCGCATCAACTTCGTACTTTCCTTCTGCTGAAAGCTGTTTCATCCAGGCTGTAACATTTTCGCTTCCGCTTACCGAATAGAGAAGTCTTTCAAGATTGCTTGAAATGAGAATATCCATTGAAGGCGAAATCGTGGTGAAGAACTCACGGTTTCTGTTATAAACGCCTGTGGTAAGGAACTCAGTGAGAACAGAGTTGCTGTTTGAAGCGCAGATAAGTTTCTTTATGGGGAGACCCATTTCTTTTGCATAATAAGCAGCAAGAATGTTGCCGAAGTTACCTGTAGGAACAACAACGTTGATTTCATCGCCTGCTTTGATTTCGCCGTTTGCAATCAAATCGCAGTAAGCCGAGAAATAATATACGATCTGAGGACAGAGTCTGCCCCAGTTGATTGAGTTTGCCGATGAGAATGCCATTGAATTTGCGGCAAGCTTTTCGCCGATTGCCTTATCCGTGAAAATTCTCTTAACGCCGCTCTGTGCATCGTCAAAATTACCTTCGATTGCGCATACGGCAACGTTATTGCCTTCCTGAGTACACATCTGAAGCTTCTGCATGGGGCTTACGCCGTCGCTGGGATAGAAAACAAGAATCTGTGTGTTTTCAACGTCTTTGAACCCTTCAAGAGCTGCTTTACCCGTATCGCCCGACGTAGCAACAAGAATAACGATTTTTGTTCCCTTTGCAGCTTTGCCGCTTGAAACGGTAAGAAGTCTGGGAAGAATCTGAAGAGCCATATCCTTGAATGCGCAGGTGGGACCTTTGAAAAGTTCAAGAATATGTACGCCGTCTTCAAGCTTTGCAAGAGGAGCAACCTTCGCATCGGAAAAGCCTGTTTCGTATGCTCCCTTAACGCAGGAGTCAACCTCTTCCTCTGTAAAATCGGTAAGGAACAGCGAAAGAATTGACTTTGCTCTGTCAATATAACCGAGCTTTGAAAGCTCTGAAATTGTGTTCATTGAAACTTTGGGAAGATTTTCAGGCACAAAAAGTCCGCCCTCGGCAGAAATACCCTTTGTTATAGCCTGAGAAGCAGATACTTTCACTGCGGTATCTCTTGTGCTTACATAATTCATCATACATCATCCTTTATTTGAAAAATTTATAACTGAAATATTATATCATATATTTTCATTATTGTAAAACAATTTCAAAAAATTTCTCGGCGTTTTTAAAGAAAATTTTGTCAAGCAAACCTGCAGGCAAGCTTTTTTCGGACAAATATCGGTACAAATCACAGATTTTGTCAACACCCGAAAGCTCAGGTGCAATTTCACAGCCGTCAAAATCCGAGCCTATGGCAAGCACGTTTTCGCCGCCCAAATCAAGAATATGCGCAATGTGGCGATAAACCGCTTCAAAACTATCATCCCCGATATCGCCGAGAAAACTGCGGCAGAAATTTATGCCTATCAATCCCCTGCATTCAATCAGAAGCCTTATTTGTTCATCGTCAAGGTTTCTGCGGCAGGCAAAGAATTTGTCTTCGCTGTCCCGACGGGTTTTCAGCAATACGTTTTTACTGTTTGAATGGGACGCAATAACCTTTGCGCCGCTTGAAACGGCATCAAAAAAGCCTGCTCTGTTAAGATGTGACACATCGGCAACGATATTAAGCCTTTCCATATCTTTCATCAGCGCTTTCCCTGCATTTTTAAGCCCCGAATCATTGCCTGACTGGCAGCCGTAACCTATTTCATTCTCTGCATTCCACGTCAAGGTAATCAGCTTTACACCCAGCTCTTTTGCCATGTATATTCCATCGCTTTCAGCAAACGGAGAAGCGCCTTCGCAAGCAAGTAAAGCCGCACATTTTTTATCGGTCAGGCACTCTTCAAAATCCGAAATTCCTTGACACAGCTTGATTTTATTGCTGTTCATCTTTACTTCATCCCGAAAATTCAGAAGCACTTTTTCAAAGTATTCTTTTGCCGCCGCGCCTCTTAACTCATCAGGTATCCAGATTGCGAAAAACTGCACCCATTTGTCAAGGTTTTCGCCTTTACATAAATCAATATGCATATCGCCGTCATATAAGGATAGCTTTTTATTAAAGCACTCCCCCGCGGTATCGCAATGCAGGTCAAAAAGATTCATTTTTTCACCTCAGAATGCATTTTCAATATAGTTTATGCCAACAAGTGCATTGTTATCATCAAGATAAACCTCACAAACGTCAAAACGAAATTCACCCTCCGCTTTGCTGAAAGAAATAAAGCTTTTCGCAGTCATTTTCAGCCTGCCTCTCTTGCCTTCGTCAACGGCTTCCATTGGTCTTGTTTCCGTTTTCTCGTTTCTTGTTTTAACTTCAACAAAACATAAAGTTTCGTCTTTCTGCGCAACAATATCAATTTCTCCGAAGCGGCAGACGTAGTTTGTGCTGAGAATTTTATAGCCTCTGTCACGCAGATAGCGTGAAGTAAAAATCTCTCCCCACACGCCCGTTTTATTTCTTATCATTTGTCTTCTCCGATGATTTTCTTGAGGAACGAACGTCGGTGGCAGTCGGAAATTCCGTATTCGGCAAGCATCTCATAATGGAGCTTCGTGCCGTAGCCTTTATGTTTTTCAAACTGATACTGAGGATATTTTTTGCAAAGTTCAAGCATAAATCTGTCCCTGCTGACCTTGGCAAGAATTGATGCAGCAGCTATTGAAGGGCTGTTTGCATCACCTTTGATAATCGTTTCGCCGTCTATTGAGAGAGGAGGCATTCTGTTTCCGTCGATAAGAGCATAATCTGCAGGCACATCAAGACCTTCAACCGCTTTTCTCATTGCAAGATACGTAGCCTGAAGAATGTTGATTTCATCAATCACCTTTTCGTCAACACTCGCAACACTCCAGCTTACTGCCTTTTCTTTTATAATATCAAAAAGCAAATCTCTTTTTTTCTCGGAGATTTTCTTGGAATCGTTTAATCCCTCTATTTCACAGCCTTCGGGCAGAATAACGGCGGCGGCAAAAACAGGACCCGCAAGCGGTCCTCTGCCTGCCTCGTCAACACCGCAGACTGCTTTATATCCCTTTTCTTTTGCGTTTATTTCATATTGAAAATCCATAATTACCTCCAAAAACAAAAAGGCTGAAATGTGAAATGATTCACGTTTCAGCCATATTACTTAAAGAAACTGTTTATCTATAACATCATTCAGAATATCATAAAGATACTGAAGGCTGAAATCAGATGTTTTGCTCTGAACTCCGTGCTTTGAAGCAAGCTCTTCCGTATACGCCTCAAGAGGATAAACTCTTATATTGGTGCAACCGTAGCCGTAGTGAGTTACAACGCCCGAAAACTTAACGTTTTCAAGGGCTATTTCACCCGTTGCGTTGTTTTTCACAACCTCAAAATTAAGCATACCGCCAAGCATTCTCGGTCCTCTGTTCTGCGCAGAAATGAAGTTGCCGAGCGAATAGGCAACAAGAGTCTGCCTGCCGTCAGGATTTGTGATATATTCAACGGGCTGAATAACGTGGGGATGAGTGCCGATGATAACGTCTGCGCCCCATGAAGCTATCTTGGCCGCAAGCTCGCGCTGATAATCGGTAGGCTCGTGAGTATATTCATTACCCCAATGAGCGCTGACAATAACAACGTCCGCTTTTTTCTTTGCAGCAACTATTCTCTGCTGAATCAGTGACTCGTCTTTTGCTCTTACAAGAATAACTTCCGAATCATCGGGAAGAGAAAGACCGTTTGTTGAATCGGTAAAACCGAGATACGCTATTTTTACTCCGTTAACTTCGTTCATCGGAATATTGCTCATATCTTCGCCGTTGAGATAAGCTCCGCAGGTTATGGCATTCTTGCCTTTCCAATAATTGATTGCGGAAATCAGACCTTTTTCGCCCTTATCGAGCGAATGATTGGTTGCAATATTGAAAACGTCAAAACCGATTTCAAGCATTTCTTCGCCAACCTCAACGGGAGAGTTGAAAGTAGGATAGCTTGAAACGTTGTGTTCGGTTGAAATTATGGTTTCCTGATTGAGAATTGCAACGTCGGGAGCGGCGATTTTCTCCGCTATTCTGTCGTATGCATCGGAAAAATCATAACCGCTGCTGCTTCTTGCGGCCGCCTGCTCATAGACTGTATCGTGAATCAGATTATCGCCCACCGCAGCGAAAGTAACCCTTGAGAAAGCTTCTTCCTGCGACGGCTCGGAAGCTTCGGTATTCTGCGAAACATCCGTATTGATGCCTACGTCGGCATTGATGCCCTTGGGAATCATAGCAACAACGGCAAGCGATGCAACACCGATAGACATAATACCGATAACAACTATAACAACAAGAAATACTGAAATTCCTTTTTTCATAACATCACCTTAGTCGAGCGTTATTTTTCCTAATTTTCCGCTTCTGTATTCATCAAGGAGCATAACGGCGGCTCTTTCTGTATCGGTTTCGCCGCCTTTTATCAGCATACCTCTTTTTGCACCTATAAGCTCAAGCAATTCATAAGGC
>JAZSBC010000201.1:0-5740 GCA_045602245.1 Acutalibacteraceae bacterium
TTTTCTTTGCTCTTGCTGCAATCAACAGACTCTCTGTATCTTCTATCTTATCATACATCTTATATCTGTTTTATTGTTCCTTTATATATTTCTCTGCCTGGAGATTGAACATGTAGGAATAGGTGCCACCAAGCTCCATCAGCTCCGAATGACTTCCACTTTCAATAATTCTGCCGTTTTCCATAACATATATTCTGTCGGCATTGACGGTTGTGGAAAGTCGGTGGGAGATGAAAATGACGGTCTTGTGCTGCGCTGCATCAATCATTGCCTGATTGAGATTGTATTCTGCAACGGGGTCAAGATTTGCGCTCGGTTCGTCAAGAATAATATAGGGACAATCTTTATAAAAAGCACGGGCGATTGCGGTTTTTTGTGCCTCTCCACCGGAAAGCATAACGCCGTCTTGGTCAAATTCACGCAGAAGCTCGGTTTTTATTCCGTTTTTCATTTCCTTGTCAAAGCCGCTGTACCTGAGCGCTTCAAGCGCTCTTTTTTCATCGGGGTCAGTATCAAGGGCAACATTTTCACCCAGACTGCAGGAGAAAATCTGAAAATCCTGAAATACGGCGGCAAATCTGTCACGGTGCGACTTCACAGTTGCCTCTTTTATGTTTTTACCGTCAATCAGAATTTCGCCTTCCGTTGCATCGTAAAGTCTGAGCAGAAGATTTGTCAGAGTTGTTTTGCCTGCACCGTTATAGCCAACCAAAGCGATTTTTTCATAAGGTTTTATTGTGAGATTTATATTTTCGAGAGTGGGCGTTTGGTCGCCGGGATAGGTGAAGGAAAGATTTTTTATACAGATTTCTTTCGGATTTGTTTTTGGTACAGTCTTTTTACCGTCTTTTATTTTGGGCTCGGTTTCAAAAAATTCACGGTATTTATCAATCATTTTTCCCTGTTCCGAAAACTGCGCCAATGCCCATACCGCAAGCAATTGAAATGACATCGCCAAGGAATGCGCGCCGTTGAAGGTTGCAACAAAATCACCGGGAGTGATACTTTCCTTAACGAGAACGCAATATCCGAGATAGAGCGGAAGAATAAAAAGAAAACCTATTCCCTGTACGCCGATTGTCTGCATAAAACTGCAAAGAGCGATTTTATTGAAAAAAGTTTTTTGATTTTTGATAACATCGTCTGCTGCTTCATTATATCTGTTGATAAGAAGCGGTGAAATGTTATTCATCCTGACTTCTTTTGCGTAGTCCTGCAGATAAAAAATTCTCTGGAAATAGTCGGAACGGCGGTGATATTTTGCGTTTTCAATCCGTCTTTCCATCATCAGAGAACCAACCTTTTTGCTCAGAGGCATAAAAGCAATGATGACTCCGAGAATGATAACAAGGCACAAAGGGTCAATTGTCAGAATGACAGAAGATACCGCAAAAAGCGAGATGATGTTACCGACATAAGTTCTTATAAGCACCAAAAAATTCTGGATATTACCCGATGATGATTCAATGGTGAGAATGAATTTGTTATAGAATTCGGGGTTATCGTAGGATTCAAGGTCAAGGGTTCTTGCCTTTTCATAAATCTTTTTGTTGATTCCGTAGCAGAGTCTTTCACGCTCTTTGCTCCAGTAAAAATCCATGAACAGCCACGAAATAACGTTTGAGCTTATCATTACAAGTGCAATGACTGCAACGGCATAGAAAATACGCTCAAGATTTTTGCCTTCCGTGACGGTGTCAATGATATACTTGACGCCGACAACGCTGATAAGATTGTTGGGGACTGTCATCAGCACACCCCAGAATAATTCGCCTATGACCAGCATGGGCGAGACAGAGAACATGAGCTTCACAAAGTAGAAAACATTTGAAAGCATTGAGTGAACGGTTTTTTCTTTGTCTTTTTTCTTAAACATTTTCACTTGCCTCGCTTTCTCCTTTGTAGCTTGATGCCTGAAGAGTGAACATCCTGCTGTATTCGCCGTTGTTTGCCATAAGTTCGGAATGGGATCCGGATTCAATGATTTCACCGCCTCCGAGAACGATGATTCTGTCTGACAAAACAGCGCTTGACAGTCTGTGGGAAATGTAGATAACGGTTTTGTTTTCTGTTACTTTTATAAGATTTTCATACATTTTATATTCCGCAACGGGGTCGAGTGCAGAGCTTGGTTCATCAAGAATTGCAATCTGAAAATCACGGGCAAAGAGGCGGGCAACGGAAACCTTCTGATTTTCTCCGCCCGAAAGACCGACACCGTCAACATCAAATTCCCGTGTAAAAACGGTATCTGCGCCCATGGGAAGGGATGAGATTTTGTCCCATACTCCGCTTTGTCTGAGCGCTTTTTCGGCAATCTTTTTTTCTTCATCCGTGCATTCGTGACACATAATATTTTCATTAACCGAAACCGCGAAATTTTTATAGTCCTGAAAAACGGTTGCATAGGCATTGCGAAGAGATGCAACGTTATATTCTTTGACATTTATACCGTTATAGAGAATTTCACCCTCGTCGGCATCGTAAAACCTCAGCAGAAGCTTTACGAGAGTTGATTTTCCCGCACCGTTAACACCCACAACTGCAATTGTTTCGCCCTTTTCGATTCTGAGCGAAATATTTTTAAGAATTGTTTTGCCTGTGCCGGGATAGCCAAAAGAAACATTTCTGAATTCAATGCTTTCAAATTCTTCTGCATTTTTACCGCCGTCTGTGATTTCGGGTTTATAATCGAAGAAATCGCGAAGATGCTGAAAATAAAGTGCCGTTTGTGTAAGTCTTTCATAGCTTCGTGCAATATTCATTGTTGACTGACGTACGGCGTTGATTGAAGAAAGAACAACGGAAAAGCCTGAAATTGTGAGAGTGTTTGTATAAATAAACTGATATCCTGCAAAAGCGTAGGTACCGATAATCGGAATAAAATCGCTAAAAAGCGAGCTTAACATGCTGTATAGAAATAATCTTACTCCGTAGTTTTTAAGAATAACAATGTTTGCATCAATCGCAGCCTTGAAACGTTGAAGCATAACAGCGAAAATATTTGATGTTCTCATATCCTTTGAATATTCTTTGAGAAGTATCGTGCGCTGTATGTATGCTTTTACTCTGTTATTTGTTGTCATTTTCTTGTTAAGATTAAAGACAACCTTGCTTTTAATGTGTTCAACCGCAAAAACAAGAGTTGCGGGCAGAAGAAACAGAAGATATATAGGATTCACAACCGTAACAGTTGTCACAACGCAGATGAGAGCGATGGTTCCGCCCGTGATTGTGGCAACGCAATAGCAGAGTGTGTCGTATTGCGATGAAGAAACAACCTGAGTTGCACGGGTATACCTATCATAAAATTCCGGGTTTTCATAGCAACTCACGTCAAGTCCGATAGCCTTGCCGAAGATTTTATTGTTCAGTTTTTTCAGCACAACCTTTGTTGAAATCAGTTTCGTGCGGTTTGCAAATGTTGAAACAACGTTAACTGCAAGATATATTCCGAAGAAAAGCAGAAGCGAAACAAAATATGTTTTGAAATCTGCGTTGCCGTCAATGATGCTGAGTAACACCTTTAAAAACAAAATATTCTGAACATACATTGATAAAACATTGTTTGCAATTTCGGCAGCAAATATCCCGATAAGCATTTTTTTGTCCGCTTCCCATATAAGCTTCAATGCAAAAATCACATTTTTCAGAACGGGAATTTTCTCTTTATTCTGCTTCACAGGCAATCTCCTTTTCTCGAATTTCTTTTGTAACAAAATAATACAGGATAAGCAGGCCAAAAGTCAATAAAGCAATGGTTGATTAGCAAACAACTGATTGATTATTGAACTATCTGTTGAGTGCCGCTATAATAAAATTGAAACAAAACAACGGAGGGATGAGCCATGCAGATTAAAATAGGTCACATTATCCGCGGACTTCGCCGCAGGGATTCGAGAAAACAGGAAGATCTGGCAAATGCACTGGGAGTTACCTGTCAGGCGGTTTCTCGCTGGGAAGCTAACAAAGGATATCCCGACATAGAGATGATTCCCGCAATCGCAAATTTCTTTCATGTTTCCATTGACGAGCTTTTCGGCTATGATGGAGACCGTGAAGAAAAAATCAGAAATATTATTGAGAAATCTGAAAGAGCCATTAATGCAAACGAAGACTTGACTGAATGCGTTGAGTTGCTCCGTGATGCGGTTGACGAATTCCCGACGGAATACAGACTTCTGGTTAACCTCGGCTTCGCACTACATACACACGGTTGGAAAATGCACGGTCTTAAAGGTCAAATAAAAGAGGATTCCGACTACGGTGCAATTGACACTGAGCACGCTTCAAATAACAATTATTGGCAGGAAGCTATGAGAGTTTTTGAAAAACTTCTTAAAATGAAAGACGCTTTCCCAGAAAAAGATGCCGTGATACTCATTATGGTTGCGGATTACTCAAAAATGGGTCAGTTTGAAAAGGCAAAGGCACTTGCCGAAAAACAGAATTCAATTTTCGTCAGCCGTGAATGCCTTATGACCCACGCAACTACTGACGAGGAGCGTGACATATATTTGGGCGAAGCGATAATATCTGTTATGAATGAACTGAAAAAGCTCATTGAAACAGCTGTCACGACCAAAAAATCACTTGCAGAAAGCGGCGTCAGTGTTCGTAAAATGCTTGCACTCGCAGAGTTTTATGAAAAGCTGTTTGATGACGGCAGACTCGGAATCGCACACACTAATGTGCGTGACCTTTATATCTGCTGTTCAATATTTGAAGCAAAATTCGGAAACCTTGAAAAAGCTATGGAATATTTCGACAAAGGCTTTAATCATCATAAAACATATAAAGAAATCCTTAAGATTGATGAATACAGCTATTCATCGCCGCTTTTCTCAAAGGTAATTTCCCACGGAAGTTTTCCGAAAATATCGGAAGAGGGTCTTAAAGATTATCTTTCTGCTTCCGCACCCGAAAATCTTCGTAATGAGATATTGAGAAACGAAAAATACTCGGAATGCTTTGAATACTTAAGAAACCGGGAGGGTTAAATATGAAATACTCAAAGAATGCAAAATACAACTATGAATTCAATTGTATAAACGAAGGAAACGGCTGGGTGAAATGGTATAACAAGGAAACTGTCGGAAAGAAGCTCCGTCTTGCAGGCACATATTCTCAGGCTTTTATGGTTGCCGTATTGATTGGCGTTTCAAGAGTTTTTGCCGAAGATATCAAGGCTTTTGGCATCCCCAAAATAATATTGCTTCTTGCTTTAAATGCAATTATTCTTATGTTAATAATTGCTCCGATGAGAGAATTTCTTCATCTGATTCCCGTTTCAAAGGGCAGACTTGACAGAAAATGTATTATGTCTTTCAGAAATCATTTTTCGGTTTATAACGGTAGCGTTAACCGTTCGCAAATACTCATAAGTCTTGCACTTCCTCTGATTGTTTTTATTCCTGTCTTCGGCTTGTTTTCTTTTTTTACAAGTGGAATTGCGAGATTTTGTGCATTGTTAATGCTTGTTGTATCCTGCTTTATGTGCCATTCAGATATTTATATGCTCTTTTTCTGCATCAAGAATATCGGTAAAAACGATACCGTTTTCGGTGAATACAAGAAAGCAAAAAAATAATTCAAAAATATTCCAACCTTTTTTCTGAATGCATCACTATATAATCAAAAGAACACAAAAACTTTTCAATAATGTCAATTTGGAATATAATTGATTTAAATGATTTCGGAGGTCGCTATGGAAAGAATAAACATTGACGGAAAACGCTTC